>MFSE01000032.1 GCA_001784805.1 Candidatus Moranbacteria bacterium RIFOXYA12_FULL_35_19 | reverse complement strand
CGAACAAAGACAATTAGTCCATAATTCATAAATTTCCACAAGTATGACATTTTAACTAAACGCAAAGGTATGACATTTCTATTTAATTTTGACACCAAAATAGGTTTCCTTGCCAAAAACAAAAAATTAAATTAAAATTAAATTAAGCTAACTAAATAACATTATATTATGACCAAAGTAAAGAAATCTTTTTTTGAAAAATTAACCGGTTCACGAAGCATCGATACCAATGAAGAAAGCGAATTCGAAAGAGAACAGCCAATGAATATGCCCCGCATTTATTCAGAGGAAAGTGAGGCGGAAATGATCATCAATTCTTCTCCTCGCCAAATAGAACGAGAGGAACCGCGCTTGTCCCATCCCCAAGAAGATGGCGAAGGACAACTCACTATTGATGTTTACCAAACTGACAATGATATCGTGATTCGCTCCACTATTGCAGGAGTAAAACCGGAAGATTTGGATGTGAGTATCAACAATGATATGATCACTATTCGTGGAGAAAGAAGAAAAGATGAGGAAGTTATCGAAGAAAATTATTATTATCAAGAATGCTACTGGGGAAGCTTTTCCCGTTCCGTCATTCTTCCTGTCGATGTCTTAGCTGACAAAATAGAAGCTTCGATGAAAAACGGAATTCTAACTATTCGCCTGCCCAAAGCCGACAACACCAAAACGAAAAAAATCCAAGTCCGCGGATTCTAAACTTCAAAAATATTTTTTCAACTTTCCAACCAAAAAACACAGAGCTTATCTGTGTTTTTTAAAATCAAAAAGTGTTGCTGAACAAAGAATTATTTTTTAATATCCTTCTCTACTTTCAAAGCTAGGTTCACCATTTCATTACTACCAATAGCTTTGAAAGAATAAATTGTATTTTTCATTTACTTCCCATATTTTTGTTTAAAGGTATCCGCGCTTTTTATCTCGCTTGTTGCTCTAATGCCTCCACCTGACTCATCCCAATTTTCCTTATTTGATTCCCAACTAGCTCCCATGTTTTTAATATATGATTTGTAATCATCTTCGTTGTAAAATGCCATTTTTACACTCCCAAGATTTCCACTTTCATATTCAACTAGATCATAATAAACATAAATAATGCGACCGTTGTCATCAGTAGTTTTAATATCCGGCTCTCCTAAGTATTTTTCTACTGATGAAATGTTTTTTAATATACCTTTATCGTCCATTTCATTATATTTCGCAAAAGGCATGGCATTTTTGTTAGATTGAGAGTTTTCATTTTCTGACTTTGAATCTGATTTTCTCTTCAGAAAACCTCCCGGGGCAATTCCTCCCATATATTCTTCTCCGGGTTGTATTATCTCATCTCCAATAACAATTTTAGTTAGCAAAAGGTCTTTTTTGCCAATTTTAAATTCGTAATATCCACTTGATTCATCTTCACCATACAGCTTGATTCTATCTCCTTCTTGTTTCCATTTTTTAAACGAAGTTCCATTAACACTGCCGTCTTGATTTAATGTAAAATCAAAATCGATAGTTCTTTTTTCATTATCGCCTCCTGACATGCTGCTTAATGTTCCTTCCCATCCCAAACCTGCGACGCTGTTTTCTATGCTGTTATCAGATTTTTCAGTTGTTTCCTTTTTTTCTTCTGCTTGTTTGACTTCACTTTCTTTTTCTACAACTTTTTTTTCAATAGCCATTTTAGCATTATTGATAACTTCTTCTGCAGATTCGTTGCTTTTTATAGCCTTGTTTTCTTCACGCCATTTTAAGAGTTCTTCTTTAGTTAGCCCTGCAATTTCAGCTTTTGCCTCCCCTTTTTCATCTGTTTTGATACTTATTCCTAAAACTTTTTCATCTTGAATAACCGATTTAACCTGATCGGCGCCAAAACTAACAGCTGACAATTTATCAATTCCTTTGCTCAAATTTCCGGGGATATTGGCCAATGTCAAAATAGCAGCCGCTGGTTCAGTGACTGTTCGAACGCCACTAACCATTTCAGAAACTTTATTTTTATCACCGAGAGCAATGCGAGCTTCATCATCAGTCACTTCCAAAACTAAATCTGCTCCGACCACTACTGTGGCGGTAGTCGCCAAAGCCCCCGAGGCTACTATGGCAGAAGTTCCTCCAGATAAAACCACCCCACCGACGAAACCAGCCACTTTACAACCATTTTTAATTCTCATTGAATTTTGTTCGCATTTTTCAAAAACATCTCCCTCCTCACCATAAGCCTCTCTGGATGTTTCATCTTGAGCTTGATTTAATATTAGTTGAGCGTGTTTTGCATCGGTTCCCAAATGTTTGGCCAAAGTCATAATCTTTTTCCCCATAGGAGCGCTATCAACAATTTTATTGATTTCTTGTTTGTCATAGGCCAAAGCCGAAGGAATAAGTTCCATTCCGATTTTCTCATTCGCAATCTCATTAGCTGTTTTTTCCAGTTCGCTTGATTTTTGTTCCAAATTCTTCCAATTTTTTGTAACTTCTTCCATTTCTGCTTTCCAACTATCATAACTGCCGAAACTCTCGGCTTTTTCTAAGACATTTTCTGTTTGCTGACGCAAAGAAAGATATTCTACTGAAACTGCGTATGATTGCTCCAAAACAACTTGCTCTGGTGTTTGACTTGGCGTCTTTTTATTAAAAAAATAAAAAGCTCCGACGAGAATAACAAGCACGACTCCAACTATAACCATTACTATTTTTTTCATAATAATTTTAATTAATTAATATATTTTTAATTTTTAATTACCTCCTTATTATAACACAAAAAAACTACACAGCTAAAACTATTTTTTAGCAATAAATTTTAAGGATAAAGAGTTGGTGAGGTTTAATTTATGCTTTTTTTATATGCCATTTTTGATTTTTGCTTTCAAGTACTAAAATATTTTTTCAAAGTGTATTTTTATCTTTTATCAAATTTCTGGCTTCTTCCAAGGTTTTCCAACCTGCTTCATAAAACTCTTCTAATAATTTCGCTTCAACTGGCTTGAAGATATTTTTTTCCACTGATAAGAAATGCCATAAATCGTAATGAAAATTGCAAGGTTGTTTTGTAGGATTATCTATTTTAGTAATAGTTAATAGAGCTGGTGGCTTAATTTCAAAATCATTACCATCAAGCCCCCATTCTTCGCCAATCTCTCTTATTAAAGTTTCTTTCAATGTTTCTCCCTCATCAATATGCCCTCCATTAAAAAGCCACAGTCCTGATTTCTTATGATGTCCAATAAAAACTTGTTTGGCTTTAGAATCATAAGCAGTAAAATAAGTACAGAGATGCGACTTTGGATTTTCATCTCTTGTTATTTTTCCTTCCCCAATTCTTTCAATAAATCTTGAAGCAAGTGAATCATTAGAAAGTTTCTTTTTTAAAATTTCTTCTAACTCTTTTATTTGTTTGTTTTTTGTAATCGACATAAAATTTTTCAAAGCTTATTTTTTAGGTAAGTATTTTAATACGTATTAGAATATGTATTAAATTTATTTCTGAAATACAAACAAATGTTCGTGCATAATCAAGAGAAAATTATTTTCTTTTGATTTATTCACCCAAAAGCCAGTCGCTTGGCAATTGTGTTGTTTTTTGATGATATCTTCTTTTAATTTGAAACCTTATTTTAAAAATCTTTCCATAACCTTATACGCCAAAGGTTGATACATTTTGTTTCTTCTTATGTCGCCCATCAAAATTGCACAATATTTTTCTGGTTTTAATACTCGATACAATTCCTTGGAAACTTTTTCCATTTCATCGCAAAATTTTTCTATGTCGTGAATATTAGAAAGATCATCTTCAATTTTTCCTTCGCTGTATTTTATAATATCTGCATAAGGCGGATGAGTAAGCACAAAATCAATTTCGTTATCTTTTATGAAAGAAAGATTTCTCGCGTCGCATTTAACTATTCTTTGTTTTGATATATTATCAACTTTAAATTTTAAAGATTTTTTTGTTCGCTCTAGTGCATCTCTATTGATGTCGGCACAAATAATATTTCGGTTTAAAATTTTAGCTTCGATAGCTGTCGTGCCACCGCCAATCATACAATCCAATAAATTGTCTTTTTCTTTTGAATACCGCAAAATCAAATTCCGCACAACTTCCGGCGCCCAATTACCCCGCCAATCCGATTTGTGCGTCGCCCAATTACCCCGTCTTGGAAATGACCAGACAGTTGTGCATTCAAGATTAAATTCTTCTGGATGAAGTTTTAATTCTTTTTGTTTTAACATTTTATTTCCAGTCTAATTCTTCAAGAATTCCATTCTCAATCATATTTAAGTTAAATACGTATTCATTATGATTATATGTTTCTTCTAATGGATTCTTAGCAGTATACCAACCTAGTCCATCAGTAATCCATATGAAATCAATGTCTTGTTTTTTAAGTTCATCATATAAACTCTTAAACTCACCGCAAACAGCTTTAAGTTTCGATCCGCCACCATTATAAAAATTAACTTCGAATAATTTAATTTTTTTATTTTGCGGATTATACACGGCAAAATCAAAACTTCTTTCTGATTTATCTACCAGAACTTCAACATTCCATTTAGCACGAATATCTGTGGCTCTTGCTTGCGCCATATATTCAAAACCATTTTGCAAACATAATTTTTTTATATAAGATTCCGAAATTTTTTCCATCAAAGATCCTCCTCTATTTTTTCTACCATTACTATCCAATCCAACTTCAACTCCAATTACATAATCAACAAGATTTTTAATTCCTTCTTTTTTGAAAAGATTTATCAAATTTGATTTTTCAAGAAAAGAATAATATTTTTCAAAATTATCATTTTCTTCTTTATTTTTTCCAAAGTTAAAAAATTCTGAACTTCCGTCGTTTAAAGAAAATATTTCTAATTGTTTTTCTCTTACCGCCAATAAAACTGGAAATGCTTTCACAATATCGGGATTGCTATCATATAATCTTTTAAATTCCATTTTCAAATCTTCTTTCCCTAAAAGATAATTTAGTTTATTTAAAATTATTTCCAATTCTGAACTATTGGTAAAAACTTTTTCCCAATTCACAAAATAATCCCAAGTTTTGATTGAATTTTTTAGCGTACCTATTAAGTTTTGAAAATATTTTTTCATAAATCATGTTTAATATTTAGAAATATTTTTTCATCATTTGATAAACTTTCTCTAAGAATATCTCGTATCTTATTCTGCCCCACAACTCCAGATGAGTAATTAGCACTAATTAGAGGATCAAACCTGTCTTTCACTTTCACGAGATACCCATAAAAATAATCAGCTGATAACTCACTCTTAGTTTTAGAAGCAAGCCGAACCACAGAAATAAAAAAATTCATGAATCCATTAAATCCAGTTGTTTTTGTTAGAATATATTTCTTATTTTCATTTTCCCATTCTTTTGGAAAAGTCTTTTTAACTGCATTAAAATAGTTACTAAGTATATTTTTTATATCAGTGTCTCTATCAGAATTATATAAACTTTTAAAAATTTCATTTTTTTCTAATAATTCCTTGTGTATATATTTTGCCATTGAGCCTTGAGCAAGATCGCCGGATTTATCAGATAATGTTTTTATTTTTTTATACCAAGCTGATTCTAACTCTTCATTTAAATGCTTAACAATATAAAATGCTGATTTTTCACAAGACTTTCCGTCTGTTATGCCAAACAAATCATACACCAAGTCAAGCTGAACTTGCTTCTGAGTTGAATTAATTTTAGCAAAAATCTTTGCTTGCTCACCAAGTGATAAATCTAAAAAAATAGAAACTGGTAATTCAAAATTTTCTTCATTCTCATTAAAACCATTTAGCCTATGTTGCCCATCCAGTATATTTGCTACATCTTCTTGCGCTTTAATCTTCAATATTCCTGCATCACTATCTAATATATAACTTGGACTATTCTCTTCGGCTATATTATTTTGAATGGAAATAATGATGGAATTGGGAAATGTAGCATCTTCAAGCTTTAAATAATTCTTTATTTCAGAAACTTTTTTATTTTGCAAATCACGTTGGATGCCATTCTCTAAATCTTTAAGTCTTGAAAGATTCTTATTAGCAATTCGGTGTAAATCCTTCGGAATCATTTTTCCAATAAAAAAATTCCCTATATTTTGTTTCACCTCTATTACTCTAATTGATATATATTCCATAAATTTTTTAAACTACTGGATTAGGATTATTAATTTCATTTTTAATTGTGTCTTCTTTTTTAAATCTTTCTTCCATTCTTTTTTCAGCATCATCATGCTTATAAATGATTTCATAAATTTTACCTGTTTTTATGTACTCCCCACTACTATCTAAAGCTCCTTGAATATTTTGAAGTATATTACTATGTCTTTCGGCATTAAGTCTTAATCCTTTTTCATAAAACCACAATGAAATTGCCCATAAAGGATTAAAGATTATTCTATACAAACTTTCAATTGAAATAAGTCTAATGTTAGATTGATTTGTAATTATTCCGACTGAATATTCATTGACTGAAAAAAATCCAAGACAAAGTATTATAAAAGCAACTAGCATTGAAGATATATACCATATATTTTTATACCACTTAATATCCATATTTTTTAATAATTTATTACCACAACCTCTTTAATTTTCCCCCTTCTATTTCCCTTCGAATTAATTGCTCTCCCAGCTAAAACTTTATGAATTTTTATTTTTCTGTCCAATCCAGAATATAAATCATTGATAAATTTCGTATCAGAATTTGAAAGCATCACATAACAACCTCGCTTGTGAAGTTCCATGAATGTATCTCGTAATTCTGTTTGTTCTTTTTCTAAAAATCCTTCTTTGGTATAGCTTGTAAAACTAGAAGTTTGATTAACTGGATAATATGGCGGATCAAAATAAACAAAATCGCCTTTCTTGGCTTTTGCCAAAACTTTTTTATAATCCTGATGCAAAATTTTTGTGTGTTTCATTGCATCGTGTGCTTTTCGTAAATTATCTTCATCGCAAATAAGCGGATTTACATTCGAAGCATATGGCACATTAAATCCTCCATTTCTATTCACACGATAAAGCCCATTAAAGCCTGTGCGATTAAGATAGATAAATCGCCCTGCCACATTTACATCAGTTAGTTTTTCTAATTCTTGAGAACGCACCTTTAAAAAATATTCTTTATTATCTTTTTTCTTATGTTCTTTGAGTTTTTTTATTAAATTTTCAACATCATCTTTGATTACATTATATGTCGTCACTAATTCTTTATTCATATCCGAAAGAATGGCTCTTTTGGGTAGTAAATCAAAAAACATTGCACCACCACCTACAAACGGTTCAAAATATGTAGCAGTATCTGGATTGAAAGCAAAAGGCGGATATAAATTCATTTCTCGAAATTGTCGAAGTAACTGCCTTTTTCCGCCAACCCATTTCACAAAAGGTCTTGGATTTTCATCTGCATATTGTTTGTATAGAATTCCTAAATTTTTCGATGAATCGATTTCTATATTCGACAAAAAAAATCTCAAGTGAATTGGATGCACTTTTATTTCAGTAGCGATATTTTGTAATTGAGCTTGTGTCATTTTTATTTTTCTATTTTTATAAATTCACTGATATTATATCACCCTAAATATTTTTAGCAACTTTTACTGTGGATAAGTTTATTTACTTTTTCCAATCCTTAATCATAATCCCACCAGCCACTCTTTTCACAACCACCTTCTGTTTTTCCCGCCAACCCAATTCTTTCATTCACCCTGTTAAATAATGTGGGGTACCACAATTTAATAGGGCAGGTTTCAATCGGGATAGTAACAGCCAAACTGGTTTTTCCTATTCTCGTGATCTTATTCACCCTGTTAAATAAGATTTGAGGCGATTTTTTAGAAACATCTTACCATGATATGTTTTTAAATATTTTTCTCTATGCGTCGCATCCTGCTGATTTAGACATGCTTCATAATATATCAATTCCAACGGCCTTCTATTTTTGGTTGATTCAACCTTTCCTTTTTGATGCTCCTCAAATCTTAATTTTAAATTTTTAGTATAACCTACATAATTCTTATTATCCTTTTCACTCCTTAAAATATATGTGTAGTACATAGACTATTAAAAAATTTAAAATTATTTAACAGGGCGAGTATTCCTGTCTTCACTTTTTCTTGTTGTCATATTTTTTATTTTAATACTTATCCCTGAAGTACAGCCAAGCTGACTACAGGGTAAATCTAATACATATTATAATACTTACTAATTCCTTTTTACCTCTCCATCATATCCCAAACAAGCCTCGGCGTAAAGAACAAAGAGACCCCTTGAAAGTCTCTTTTTTGAACATTATTTTTTCTTTTTTTCACTTAATTTTATGATAATAATCTCTGAATGTCCTCCTGACTGAATTCTTTTCTATAATCAATCAACTTTGGATGCTTAATCTTTCGCAATTCTTCGTCATAAGTCGCCATAATATTTCTTGCTCTTTTTTGATATACCAACCAATTTCGTTGAGAGGAAAATTCTTTGAAAATTTTCTCGAATTCTTCTTGCGTCAACATTCGACCTAATTTTTCGAATTTTTTCTCAACTTCTCCAGCCAAACCAGTTTCAAAAGCACCAATGATCAAAATTATTTCTTCATACATCGAATTTCTCGTTAGATCCTTTTTCACCAGATTTAAAAGTTTTCGATATTCTTTAGCTCTTTCCAGAAATAAAAAACCATACAGTATGTCAGTATAAGTCCCATAATTTTTCACTGCCACAAAATCCTTAATACAATCAGTAAAGTCTCGGCGATATTCTTTTGTTTCTTCTCTAGTTTCAAAAAACTGGCTCGTCAATTGATTGATAAATTTCGGGTCCATCGTCGCAATTCGCATCACTTTCTTGAAATCACTCTCCACTCGAATGAAATATTTTCTAACTTTTTTACCCATTTCATTATTTTCTAACATTGCCAACTCTTTGGCCATATCAATTGAAATAATATATTCTCTTGCCAAAATTTTTCCACTTTCAGGATCAATAGCTTTAGCCTTATTTAAGCCACTGAATCCTTCGCCAAATTTGGCGAAGGCTATAAAAAAATCCAAATCTTCCACAAAATCATACTTGCTAATCCTATCCTTTATCCAATTAGAAAAATCCCTGCCAACGCCCAGCCATTTATATAATTCTCTAGCGTTTACAAACCGCTTTTTCTCTCCATTAAAATCTTTTTGGATAACTTTTATGTTTATAAGTTCATTCATATTTTTTATTTTCTATTTTATACTCTAACAATGATGTTATATCAATAATAGCAGTTTTGTGAATTTTAGATTAGTTTATTTTTCCATAAATTTAATTCAATTTTTTCACAGTTGGATTGTTTAAAAGTGATTTCATTTGAACAATAGCTATTTCATTTAATTTGAGCAGTCTCTCTTTCTGACTCATTCCCATTTTTATAAATTCCGAATTTAATGTTTCAAGATTAGCTAGACAAATAAGTTGATATACATCAGAGTAATCTCGAAGATTTCCCTCTTTACCTTTATTTTTTATTCTCCATTCCAATGCAGTCATCCCAAACAATGCCTTGTTTAAAATATCCGCTTCATTGGCATAGGTGTTGTCTGCATCTTTTTTTGAAAGTTGCTGGGGCAATATGATGCTTTCCTTGATAGAATCGGTGTGTATGCGATAATTGATTTTAGTCAAAGCTCTTTTTGCATCCCAACCAAGAGTTAGTCTTTCAGTTTCCTCTATTTTCAATCTTTGAAATTCCTTGATTAAATATAGTTTAAACTCGGCTGATATCCAAGTTGCGAATTCAAAAGCAATATCTTTATGGGCAAAAGTGCCCCCGCCATTGCCCGATCGTGAAATAACACCAACAGCGCCCGTTTTTTCAATCCATAACTGAGGAGATAGGGTGAAACTATTAGCACCAGCATGTTTCTTAAAGGAGTCGAATTCGACCCCTTTGAAATTAGGGTTATTTATTTGCTCCCAAATACCCAGAAACTCTATGGTGGAATAATTTCTCATCCAGTTTTTTACAACATCTTTTGGCTCTAAGGGGTTTTTATAGCGAGCTATGTCAGTAAGTGAAATATAGTCACCCTCATCCTTTTGAAAAGTATATATTTGTAGTCCTTGCGTGTTTATTTTTTTCATATCAATTTTTTAGCAACTTTTTTCTTTGGTAAATAATTTTCTCCAGTCACAATTGATTTTCCGATTTTTTCTTCCAGTGCCACTCTTGCATCCTTGGCAATTTTCCCGCCTTTTATCGCAGGAATTTTATTCTCCTCTAAACCTTTAGCTTCGTCTGTTTCTGCAATTCTTCTGGTGGAAAGTTCCGCCAAGGCGGTAAAGATTAACTCCTCTTCGCTCATATGGTCTCGCAAATTTTGTGTCTTCAGACCCTTCAAGTTTTTATGCGCTTTTACAGATAGATCACTCCACTCCTTATGAATGATATTAGTCAAAATTGCAAACTCATCTCCCTTTTTCACGCCACTATCAGCCCAATAATCCGTTAGCTTATTTCTAGTTTCTTGCCCGGTCATTCTTTGCTGAATCCATTTTTCGCTTCGCCCTTGCTTTTGCCAATATTCACGACTGCGATTAAGTGCTTTTTCCGGGTCACTCATTTCCTGCATTCGCTCATAACCAACTCTAGCCAACCAAAGCTTGATTGGTTCGGCTTTTTTGCTAGGCACGGATTGAATGAGACGCAAAATTGTTTCTGTATTTGCCACATCGGTTTCTCTCATTTTTCCATCTTCTGCTAATAATTTCAACTGGTTACAATTTGTAACCACTTCACTTCCTTCTTTTGCTAAGCGGTTTTTTAGAACCTTCCAGTAATTTCTTGCTAATTGAAAATCCATCTGCTCTATCAAAGCGGCAACAATATCAATTACCGAAAAATACCAGGTTTCTGTTTTTTCTTCGTAGTGACGACGGATCTTAAAATCTTCAAAAATGACGAGTGAACTATATTTGTTTTTCATAACTTTATTTAGTTTGTTATGATGATATTATATCACTCTATGATATTTCAGGCAACTTTTGAACTGTGGATAATTTTTTATTCTTCCAATCCTCACTAAACACTTCCATTCTACCCCCTTTCCCCCAATAAATCAAAAACTGAAATCCCCTTGATTTTACTGATTTTTTAATATATCCTTAGTTATATGAGATATATTAAGCTTGCCTTGTTTTTATTTTGCTTTACGATTTTGCCGGAAAATGTTTTTGCCGGAAATTTTTTGCCGGAAAAATGCTTGCCAGCAAACATCTTAGAAACACTTCCAGCTGATTTAAATTTAGCCGTCAATGGGTTTTCCTATCCGATTGGTAAATCAGAAATTTCCGCTTGGCTAGAAGGACAAAGCCGTTTGGCTTATGATAAAAATTATTTTTCTGAAATTGAAAATAATAATTTTTGCAAATATGAAAAATCTCTTGTTTGCCGACTTTCTTTTTCCTATAAAAATCAAGCGCATATAAAAAAACGGGAATGCTTGAAAATAAAAGATACTGCTTTGAATAGTTTCTTGGAAGATTTGGCGCGAAAATCCAACAAAGATCCGCTTGACGCAAAATTCAAAATCGAAAACGGAAAAGTGGTTGCCTTTTCTCTTTCTGCGCTTGGTACTAGATTGGATACAAAAAAAAGCGCCGACATTTTGAAAAATTATTTGGCGGACAAAAATTTTTCTTCTTCATTAGAATTACCAATCGAAAAAATTCAGCCGGAAATCACTTCCAATTCAATCAATGATTTAGGCATCACCAGTTTGATTGGAGAAGGAAAATCAAATTTTGCCGGTTCTCCAAAAAACAGAATCTTCAATATCAAAGTCGCCACTGACCGCTTCAATGGAACGCTAATCAAACCGGGGGAAGAATTTTCTTTTGTAAAAATACTCGGCGAAGTGGATGGCGAGCACGGCTATCTGCCAGAATTAGTAATTAAGCATGATAAAACAGAACCGGAATTTGGTGGTGGAATTTGCCAAGTTTCCACCACTGCTTTTCGCGCGGCCATTTATTCTGGGTTAAAAATAACTGCTCGCAGAAATCATGCTTATCCCGTAAGCTATTATAATCCCCAAGGAATGGATGCTACTGTCTATATCCCCCAACCAGATTTACGCTTTCTTAATGACACCCCTAAGTATATTTTAATTGAAACAAAAATCGAAGGTAAGGAATTATTTTTCAATTTTTATGGCACAGCTGATGGCCGAAAAGTCAATATTATTGGACCAAAAATTCTGGAAAAAAATCCAGACGGCTCAATGAAAACTATTCTCACTCAACAAATCCTCGACGCAAATGGAAATTTGATACGGGAAGATATTTTTAACAGCAATTATGATTCCCCCAATAAATATCCCCACCCTGGAACAGAAAATGTTCTCACAGAAAAACCCAAAGACTGGTCAAACAAAGAATGGAAAAATTACAAAAAAGCCCACGGTTTATAACAATCGATTGACTAAGCCTTGCATTTAAGCTAGTATTTTATATGTTGTTTTGGTTATATGCGCCGGTAGCTCAGTGGATAGAGCAGTAGCCTTCTAAGCTATTGGTCGCAGGTTCGATTCCTGCCCGGCGCACAAATTTTAAATTAATTAAAAGCACCCATAGCTCAGTTGGTAGAGCAGATCCCTCTTAAGGATATGGTCCCGGGTTCAAGTCCTGGTGGGTGCACCTAAGTCTATAGAGTGGCGGTCATCGTCTAGCGGCTAAGACATCGGTTTGTGGTACCGAGAATCTGGGTCCGATTCCCAGTGACCGCCCCTCTGTAGATTTATAAAATACGCGCCCTTAGCTCAGCGGATAGAGTATCTGGCTTCGGACCAGAGGGTCGGGGGTTCGAATCCCTCAGGGCGCACAAAAAAAATCCCGATATTATCGGGATTTTTAGTTTTTAATTTTTCTATTTATTCAAACGAAAAATATCTTCCAGATTATCTAATGGTTTTTCAAATTCTGTGTTCCGAGCATTTGATTCTTGAATATTTTTTTCAAAATTCTCCCGATTAAAAACTGCTTCGTTTTTATCCTTTTTTGTTTGAATATATTCTTGAACGCGCGCATCATCCCATTGCGAAGCAAAAATATAATTATACCAAAGAAAAATCAGAAATCCAGCAGATAGCAAAATAATGAGCAGTGCCAGCCATTGTAATTTTTTATAAAAAAAATCAAGTAAACTCCGACGAGAAAAATTGAAAACAAAAAATTTTCTTAATTTGTCAGCGTCTATTCGCATGTTAAAATTTATTTTCATATTTATTGCCTTTGTGTATAAACCAAAGCGTTGATAGCGCTTAGGATAATTTCCTGTTTCTCTTCTTCTTGCGCCTTGTCTGGTGAAAAAACATTAGTCTTGTTTTTCGCCGAATTATCTTCCAAAATTATTTTTTTAGAATCAATTGAAACAATATTCACATAAAAATGACTGTTTTCTAACAGATGAATAAAATCAACTAATGATTGGTAATTTCCTCGTAAGCTAATCTGCATCGGGAAATAATTATCATAAGCAATTTCTTCCATTAATCCTTTTTGCCCTTTATTTTTTTTCGCATCCGTTTTTATTTTGGCAATTTCTTTCGGATCTACCTGATCCCCGATTTTTAAATCAATTATATTGCCAGACTTTTGGGCAATTGAGTCAATACTTTCGATAAAACTTATTTCACTACCTGAACTCAAAATCACCTCTATTGAATTTTTCTGCGTTTCGTAATCCTGCCAATCTTTTTCCATTTGAGGTAAATTGCCAAGTCGAGCCTCTTCTATCTGCTGATCAATTAAATTTTTTTGCGCTTGTTCGGAAGTATATTTTATCTTATCAATTAAGAAAAAAACAACGAAGTAAACCGCCACTCCGAAAATAAGGGCGTAGAGAGCAATTATTATTAGTAATTTATTTTTCAGCCAGATATTTTTCATTGATTTTTCAAACAATTACGATCTAAATTAAAATCTATTTTGAAGGAAATGTTATTTTTATCCACTAAGTTGTCCAGAGGTAAATTTATATCCAAAAAACATTCTTCCTTGGCAAGTTTTTCTTTAAGCAAGATGAGATTGTCCCGCGTATCCGAAGTTCCTTGAAGGCTGATTGAATAATCCAGAGTTGTGATTGAATTTATCGCTATGCCAGGAAAAACCAGCCCGTTTAATTTTAGAAAAAATCTTGACCAATACAGCTGGCTTTTTTTTATTAGTGCAACATCGGAAATTTTTTGGTTAATCTTTTTGAAATTCTCGTCATATTCTTTTAGCTTGTCGTATTTGCCATCATTAGAATCTTTTTGTTCTGTCCTTACAACTGAATTGAAATTCAAACTCAAGATATAGTTAAAACTTAAAAGAAAAATAACAAAAACCGCCAGCACCATTGTGAGAAAAATTTCTATTTTTATAATTGCCGATACCAAGTTTTTCTTCGCTATTTCTTCCTTTTTTTCCAGTGGTATCAAATTAAGTTTTATTTCCATAATCAGCGCCCCGCATAGCCAAGCCCACAGATACTGCGTAACGAGTCAGCTCTGCTTGTTTTATGCTAGGTATTTTTTTGCCAAAATTTAAATTTGTCCATGCATCACCCAAGACTATCTCATAAGAAAGCTTAGGTTTTAAATATTCCAATAATCCTTTCAAATTTGCTCCACCCCCAGTTAAGATAATTTTTACTTTCTTGATATTATTTTTCGACATACTTTGATAGAAATCTATCGTCTTTTCAATTTCCACTGATAAATTTTCCAGAAGTGGACTAATTGCATTCAAAATAGAATTATTTCCAGAAGAATTTTCTATCCCTTGAGTAATTTTCAAATTCTGCGCTTCTTCTTTTTGCAAAGCCAAACGACTGGCTATTTCTTCCGTTATACTGGAAGAAGAAAAAGGAATACTGGAAGTAAAATATGGAATATTTCCTTCTGAAATAGTGAAACTCGTTTTGGTTGCACCGATATCAACCAGCAAAAAAATTTCCTCTGATTGGGAAACTTTAGCAACTAAACTTCTTGCCAAAGCAATTGATTCCATTTCCAAACCATAAACTTCCAATCCGCTTTCTTCCAGCACAGCGCATATTTCATCCACAAATTCTTTGGCGGTGGCTGATGTCAAAACATTTTGCTTGCCTTCTTTTTCTTCTAAAAATTGCCAGTCATAATAAACTTGATCGACTGATAAAGGAATGCTAGCTTCAATTTCCCATTTTACCGCTTCCACTGCCTCTTCTTCGCTCATTTTTGGAATTGTGATAGCGTGCAAAAAAACTTTTGATTCTGGCAAAGAACAGATGACTTTTTTCGTATTGATTTTTTCCGGTCCGGCAGTAGCGAATAAATTTTTTATTATTTCAATTACTTTTTCTCGATTGATTATTTTTCCATTTTCGATACAACCCAGTGGAATTTCCTTGACCCCGAAACTTCGAACAACATCTTCTCGCCCATTTTTTTCCAGTTGAAAAATTTTTACCGAAAGATCGCTAATATCCAAACCAAAATATTTATTTTCCAGATTGATTATTTTTTTATTCCAAAAAGCCATAATTTTTTATTTTACTTCCGTTATTCTCTATTCTATTATAATTCCTCCCACAAATCAATGTAGTAATCTGTTCCCGTAGGAAAATATGGCGGTGGATAGTATAGTAAGTTATTATCAAAATTCAAAATTCGATATGAATAGCCCGTTCCATTAGTATAAGCAAAACCATATCTTAAAAAAGTTGCCATAGCGCCATTGATTGTTATTGTTCCTTTATGGTCTTCGCAAGATTGAGAACTGCAACCAAAAGGAGTATAATAATTTCTCCCTACCCGACCTGATTGAGAAAGCAAGGCTGCATCGATAGTTAAATCATCCAGACTGTCCTTTACTATCTCGATATCTTCCTGAGCTAAAATTCCAATAACATCTGTCCCGTCAAAATTAGTATACAGTAAATTATCCATTCCCATATAAACACTAGCGGTCTCTCCTCCAACTAAATTAGCCGCCACAAAAGTAACCCTTCTCCCATTTATCGTTCCTTCAAGCCAAATATTATTTTCCACAAAAACAATTCCATTTTGTGGAATAGGTACATTATTTGAAAAACAATCTTCTTTTTTTATCGAATAATTAGCATTATTATAATCCGTAACGATACTCACAGTCATAGTAGTTCCATTTAGCACAATATGCCTCCCTGCATTTTTTTTATTGTCACATTTATTATTATTATAATAAATGCCGTTTCCTGATTGAGCTTCGCTTTTTAAAAAATTCAAATCCGACACCAGTCCATTAAAATTAACTGTTGGTACCGGAAATTGCCGGCCGACTTCAAAAACATCCGGCCGATCTTGAAGTAACGACGGTGGCGCTTCATCTTCGACAAAACCATTACCCACGCTTCCGTTTGAAGGATCAACATGTGTATGCACTCCAAATTCATTGCCTCCACTATGATCAGGATCATCATAAGTTGCCACTGAACTGGATATAATATTATGCGCCAAACCATCAAAACGAATTCCGCAATTAGAATGCAATTTACCAAAGACTTCAGTATTTTCACCAAAACGCATTATGTCATTAGCTAAAACAGCATACTCACTCCAAGATGGTCGACGAAATCTAACTTGAATTGTCCTTTTTAATTGAGGTTCTTTATTTGTCCAACCAGTTGACTTTACAATCGCTACTGTCGATCCCGCAGAAGGAGCTTGCACTTCAATTTCATATTCTCCAATTATTCCACCTTCCGGATCGCTAAAATTTTGAGCATAAGGAGAAGAAACTCCTAATGGATTTTCATTTTGCCAAAAATTTTCTACATCTTGTGCTGATTTTCCAGCTGTTTTATGAGCCAAATACCAACGATAAAAATATATCCCAGCTTCAGCAATCTGAAGAGCTTTTTCTTTTTCAACTCTATTGGCACTAAATTTTATCTGGCTCACAATATAGCTAAGCATCGATGTCAAAATAATCAAAACAATCGCCATAATAATGAGCGCATACGCCAAAGCCGAACCTTTTAAATTTTTTTTGTTTTTTATTTCATTTTTCATTTTTTTGTATTATTATTTCATGTTTCATTTTTTTGTATTTAATTCGTAGATTCGCATTTAATTCGTAGATTCGCATCGGGCATAATTATTGCACTCGATCATAATCATTAAGATTTCTCATTTCCACGAAAGATTGCATTTCGATATTATTCGGTATGCGACTGGGATTAGTATTTATTTCAATATATACTTTTACCAATCGTATATCCGCTAGATAGCTTGAAACAGGAACGCTTAGTGGATTATTTGTCATATTTCCCGGATATTCTCGATTGAAATAATAGAATATCGGCTCATCAACATCATTAACTAAATTTGAAACCAAGGTAATTGTTTGCTGATCACCACTAACATAAGTTTTTGGCAATGTAATAGTTGGTTCAGTCACTCCCATTAAAATACTTTGACCAGCTCTATAAAAATGAAGTCTTTCCGCAGTTTCATCTTTGTCATAATCCGAATAAATTACAAATTCATCGCCATCAGCCGATCTTATCGGATAAGCTCCATTATCCGCTTGTCTGGCTCTACGAATATAGTCCACCATTTTATTCACGCCTTGAGAAGCTTCCATTGAAGATTGGCCCATTTCTAAAACATAAGAATTAGTTTGCCAAGTTTTGGAAAACAAAAGTGAAAAGCCGGCAATTCCAATAGTAAAAATCATTATTGCCATCAGCATTTCAATAATAGTCATCCCTTTGAATTTTTGTTTTATGTTTTTTTTCATTTTATAAATTTATTCGTAAACCAATAGAATATTTTTTTCGCTAAGATGATTTTCTTCAACTTCCACTGTTTCTGAATATTCTTCGTAACCATCCGCGGTAATTTCAAGATTATATGTTCCAGCGATCAATGGAGTACTGGTTTTTGGAAAAAAAGCCGTGCCATTATCATCAGTAATTATCTCTTCTTCATACCCGGATAAGTTGCTTAGTTTCACATTAGCCCCAGCTAAAACAGTACTGCTTTCAGCTTTCTTGACTGAAACCAATACTGAAGTCATATCTTTAGAGGCTAATCTAACTTCTAAATTTAAATCATCTTCTGAAAGCAGAGAAAAGGGACTGGCAGGATTAGTTCCAATTAATTCATATTCAGTCACGCTATCACTTAGAGTAAATGAGTATTGCCCCGGACTAATTTCTTCATATTGCTTTTCTCCAGAAGAATTAGTTTGTTCTTCTTCATCCAAATTATAAATAGGATCATAAGGAAAAACTTCATCATTTCCAATTCTTCTTCCACCTATTAATTTAAATTCCATATCAGGAATAATTGTATCGAATAAATAATTTTTAGTGATTATTTTCAAATCAGCTGTTTTATTAAGAGCAATGTTTGTAACATTCATCGCCCCTGTTACAACTGAAGCATGAACATCTACGGGATTATAATCCGTATCAGGATAAGCGGGAAAAGTGCTCACTGTTTCATAATCTGATTTTGATACAGATATTTGATATTTCTGAATTGATTCTTCAGCGCCGACAATCATAATATTCCCACTGTCATCAGTTTGTCTAGTTTCACTAAAACCTAAATCCGAATTAACCACCTGGACAGTTGCTTGCGGAACTCCCGCGCCACCATCTTGATCACTAAAAATATTTATTGATAATATTCCGTCTCCAGAAGTAGCCGTTTCAAGACCCGGTGGAACAAATCGAGAAAGGAGATATACACTACCAGCATCCGCTCCGCCATTATTCCAAGAAACGGTAATTTTAATTATTTTGTAATCTTTATAAGCCGTGTCATTTGGACTTCCGCCTAATGTTCCATCAAAAGAATCGTCCACGAAAGTCGCCAAAGTATGTACATGATAATTTCTACCGTTTTCAGAAACATCTTCATCTTGAGGAATAATCCCCTCACAAGCTCCACCTTGAATTCCAACATAATCATAACTAAGATTTCTAACGATTTCCATTTTTTCATTAGCCAAAGCGATCGCTCCCAACCGATTTTTCGCAAAAAGAATATGCCTAGTTCCAACACTGATAACTTGATAGAAAGTAATGGTTATTAAGGAAAAAATAAACAGCAAAACCAAAGCTTCAATGAGCGTAAATCCTGAATTGTTTTTTGTCTTTTTCATAACATTGTAAATTATTTGTAATTCGTACATTCGTACCAATTCGTAATTCGTAAGGTTTATTTTATGTTATCCATAATACTATACATCGGTTGAAGCATAGAGATGGCAAAAAAACCAACTGCTGAACCGATAAAAATCATCAGGATTGGTTCAATTATCGAGGACATATTTTTTGACAGTTGAGAAACTTCATCTTCATAAAATTCCGCCAATTTCAAAAGTATTGTTTCAGTTTTTCCCGTTTCTTCTCCAACTTGAATCATCTGCGAAACTAAAACCGGAAATATTTTTGGATATTTACTGATAATAGAACTTAGCGTAATACCTTTTTGAATTTTAGCCGCGCTATCTTTCATGGCATTTTGGTAATAATAGTTGGTGAGTGTTTCAGAAAGAATTTTCAACGATTCGACAGAAGAAACTCCACTTTTCAAAAGCGAACTGTAAATTCTAGCAAAACGCGAACAATTCACTTTTATCACCATATTTTTTATCAGCGGAGCGTTTACTAACAAAAATCCCAAAGTTTTTTTGCCAATATCTGTCATCAAAAAAAATCTCAAAAGCACTATTACTCCAATAAAGAAGACAGCTACTAATATTCCATGATTTTTCAAAACATCGCTAATGGCAATGATAAACATTGTTGAGGCGGGCAATTCCACTTTCATATCAGTAAAAACTCCCGTAAGTTTTGGTAAAATATAAGTGAGCATCAAAATTGCAATCCCAATCATTGCAAATAAAATAACCGCGGGATAAGTGAGAGCGCCTTTCACTTTGCTTAAAAGTTCATGTTCTTTTTCTAATTGAACCGCCAAAATATTAAGCACTTCTTCCAAATTTCCACTGGTTTCTCCCACTCTAATCATATTAACAAAAAGATCGCCAAAAATTCCTGGGTATTTCGCCAACGCATCTGCAAAAGAATTTCCCGCCTGGATGCTATCAAAAATTTCATCCAAAATTTGAGCAAATTTTTTCTTTCTAGTTTGGAGAGAAATATTTTTTATCGCTCGTGAAAGAGGTAGTCCAGAAGCAATCATCACACTTAGGTTTCTAGAAAACATCAACTTATCCGTGAGAGATATGGTAATAAATCTATTTAGAAATTCCACTTTCACATTCCCCTTTCCGCTGGATTTAATTTCTTCAAAAGAAGTCAAAATATATCCATCGGAGCGAAGTTGATTGGCCAATTCCCGCTCATCCTTAACATCAAGCTCGCCTTGCTTTTTTTCTCCCGTATAATTTTTCGCCGTGTAAAAAATTTTCATACTTTTAACCGATTCGAATCTTCGAATGTATTCGCCTGCCTGCCGGCGAGGTAGGAATTCACGAATCTACAAATAATTATTTATCTTTTTTTTATTCGTAGATTCGCATGTATTCGTTGATTCGAATCGCGTCTTATTCTTTTGTTACCCTCAATATTTCTTCAATCGAAGTTATCCCCAAAATCGCTTTCTGGAATCCGTCTTCAATCATCGAGAGCATTCCTTTTTCTTTAGCCTTTTTTTCCAGCGCTTCCGCCGATTCATTTTGAGAAATCATTTTTCTAATTTCTTCATCCGCTTCTAAAACTTCAAAAATTCCATTTCTGCCCCGATAGCCTTGCCCACCGCATTGACTGCAACCGACAGATTTGTAAAAAGTTATATCTTCCCAACCATCTTTTTCTTTGACAATATTTTTCGTGGCTTCATTTTTTTTAATTACTTCTAAAATCGCTTTCATATCATAACTGCTATTGAGATTTTCCAATTCTTTTTTTGCCAATTTATATTCTTTCTTGCATTCATTGCAAAGTTTTCTAATCAATCTTTGGGCGATAATTACATTGACTGTGGAAGCTACCAAAAAAGGTTCCGCCCCCATATCAATAAGCCGGGGTAGCGTTCCCGCAGCGCTGTTAGTGTGAAGGGTGGATAAAACTAAATGCCCCGTCATCGCCGCTTGAATAGCCATCTCCATCGTTTCTTTATCGCGAATTTCACCCACCATAATAATATCTGGATCTTGACGAAGAAGGGAACGCAGTCCGGCCGCAAAAGTCAGTCCGACTTTCGGATAAACTTGTGTTTGATTTATTTTCGCCATTCGGTATTCTACCGGATCCTCCACTGTACTAATGTTAACATCCGGAGTGTTCAAAATATCCATCGCCGTATAAAGAGTAGTAGTTTTTCCTGATCCGGTTGGTCCAGTTACTAATATCATACCATTAGGTTTTTTAATTTCTTTATGAATTATTTCTAAAGCTTGCCCCATAATACCCATTGCTTCCAAAGTGAGCCCCTTGGAAGATTCATTTAGAAGTCGCATTACAATTTTTTCTCCATCAAAAATCGGCAAGATACTCACGCGAAAAGAAATTTTGTTGCCATCTTTTTCAATTTTAAATCGGCCATCTTGAGGAATTCGGTGTTCATCTAATTTCAAATTAGACAAAACTTTTATTCTCGCAATAATTCCCTCTCTTACTTGTTTAGGCAATGTCATGGCTTCGTGCAATATACCATCTATCCGATAGCGCACACGCACCTCTTTTTCATCCGGTTCAATATGAATATCGCTGGCGCTTTGCAAAATTGCATGTTTTATTAAAGTGTCAACAATCCGGATAATCGGCAGTCCTTGAGCAATTTTTTCCAAATCTTCCTCTTCCTCATCTGGCGATATTTCGGAAGAATTTTTATCAATAATATCGCCAAATTCGGCTTTCAAACTTTGATTATATTGTTTCAGAGCGATTTTAATACTTTCTTCCGTAGTGAGGCAAGAAATTATTTTTAAATCTGTTTTCTTGCGGATAAAATCAATCGTCTGCATATCCTCTGGGTTAAGCATAGCCACTTTCAATTCTTGGCCGTTTTTTTCAAAAGAAATTATTTTATATTTTTTAGCAATCGGCTCTGGAATTATCTGCAAAATTTCTGGCGCAATTATTTCTTTGGAAATATCCACGAAAGGTACACCTAAAATATAGGCATAAAGTTTTCGCAGTTTCACTTCATCAATTAATTTTTTCGCCAAAAGAACTTCCCCCAGTTTTTTTTTGCCGTCCTGGGCTTCTTTGAAAGATTCCTCCAATTCTTTTTCTCCAACCATTCCGGAATCTTTTATAAATTCCTTGAGTTGTAGATTTTCAATACGCATTATTTGAGAGTTTCATTAATTTTTTTAACAATATCTTCTAATTTATATTCTGATTTAACTAGATAAGTTGTAGCTCCTTTTTCAAAAGCTTTCTGAATGTCTTCCATACTTTCCAGATTCGTCAGCAAAATTACGGGCGTTTTTTTTATTTCATTATTACTTTTTATTTCATCCAACACTTGGAAACCGTCTTTTTTGGGTAAAATTATATCTAAAATTATCAAATCCGGTTTTTCTAAAATTGCTATCTCGACCCCTTTCTCCCCATCCATCGCACTTAAGACCTCAAATTTTTCTTCCGTTAAATATTGGGCCAGCGCTTTTTGCAAAGTTTCTTCGTCTTCAATAATCAATATTCTTTTCATATTTCTTAAATTTCTTTTAATTATTATTTATCTACTAATCGGCAAGGAAAAACTGAAAACCGATCCGACATTTTCGATTGATTTAAACCAGATTTTTCCACCTAATTGTTCCACGATATTTTTTGCGATGTAGAGTCCTAGTCCCGTTCCTTCCGTTTGATATCTGGTGGCATTGTCGGAACGGAAAAATTTTTCAAAAACCCGGCCAATTTGTTCTTCGGGAATTCCCACTCCATTATCTTTTATTTCAAATTCTAAATATTGTTTATTCTTGGATATCTTTACCCTGATTTTTCCTCCGCTATTAGTATATTTGACGGCATTGTCAAAAAGATTCTCTACTACTATTTGTACTTTTTCTTTGTCACCAACTACCATCGGTAATTCTTTTTTTGTATCTATTTCTATTTCTATGTTTCTTAGTTTTGCCTTAGGAATAATTTCTTCCATTACCTCTTCCACTATTTTTAAAAAATCCACCTTTTGTTTTATCAAAATCAATCGATTTTGATCAATTCTAGCCACATCCAAAAGATCGTTTACCAACCGAATCATCCGCTGATTAATAGAATAAATGTTTTCGATGTTTTTAAGTTGTTTTTTGTCCAAGCCTTTTTTGAATTTAGTCAGTAGTAGTTCAGTTTCCCATTTAATAGCCGAGAGTGGCGTTCTCAATTGATGAGAAGCGATTGAAACAAATTCGCTTTTCATTTTATTGAGCCGAGTAAGTTGAACGATAAATTTGTTTACCAACATTTCCACAATAAAAACCACTACCACTACCAAGCATTCGGCAATCACCAAAACTTCGGGACTTTCATAATTTTTGGAAATAAAATAAGTGGCCAACATAATAATTACTGCCGTTACTCCAAAAACTATAAACAAAAAACTAGGCGTCTGCCAGATTTTTATTCCCAAATCTCGCGCTTGCTTTTCCAAGTCAAAATCATTTACAAAATCTAATTTTAATTTTAATTTATTTTTGCAAAATTCCATTTTTATTTTTTATTTGATTATCTATTTTTGTTTTCTATTTGGCCCCTTAATTATACCACACTTTTCCCTTTCCTGTATCTTGTATCTCAATATCTCTTTTGTCATCCTCGCGAATGCGGGGATCTAGTCGCAAAACAATTTTATCGCGATAAACTTAATCTTTACACTGGATTCCCGTTTTCACGGGAATGACAAATTTTTTTTGAAAATTTCTGCCTTGGAAATTCATTAGAAATTAGAAATTAGAAATTAGAAATTCTCTTCGCTAGTTCCCAATCTTCTTGACCCACCCAAAGGTAGTTTCGAAGTTTTCG
>MFSE01000031.1 GCA_001784805.1 Candidatus Moranbacteria bacterium RIFOXYA12_FULL_35_19 | reverse complement strand
TTTTCTGAAATTAAAATTCGCTAATTATTTTTTAAAAATATCCACTATTGTAGAATCTATTTCGGGGGACATTCTTAGATTGGAATATACTGGGGCGATAAATTCAATAAAAAACCACCCCGCTACATTCTAGCAAATAGGTGGCTTTTTTGTATATTGATGAGCTTATGGTGATTTATGTTTTTTTGAAGAAATGGATTCCGCCACTCTCTGTTCTGTTTTATGGCTTTAATCTAGTGTCAGTTTTACTTGATACATTCATAGATGAGTTCTTGGAATAAAAGACCACGCTCCTTTCATAATTTTTCGCCCCGTCATTGGCATTTTATTGGCTACTTTAAACCAGCTGACAAAGGACAAGTGCTCGCTAAATATTTCCATGCAAGTTCTGCATGCGACGTTTATGTCTTTAGGACAATTTTCTTGGTCGCATCCAAAAAATTTTCCGTCTTCGTGATAACAACCTCGCCTCATTAATTTGTCATGAATTTCATAGAAATTTTTTTTACATAAACTTACATGTCTGAAGCGATCCCAGAAGTACTTTTTTAAAAGAGCTACAATTTTTTTCATGCGCAATCCTCCTTATGTTTTATTCGTTGATAAAATAGTCTTATAAAAATGACTTTTTATTATATAAACATGTTTTTGATAGAAAATCAAATTGCAGGTGGGTGGGGAAAAGTTTTTGAAAATAATTAAATTAAACACCAATTTTCCAAACACCTTTTTCCAAATTCTTCACGGTTTTGTCAACATAACCGTGAAAATGTATGATTTTTTGATACTTTTTCACGGTTTTGGGTATATTCCTCCAGTCTAAAATATTTTTCAATAAATCAAAACCACTATTGAGACAGTTTTTGGTGTTTTTATTCTTTTTATTATTTCAATCTCTTTTGCTCAATAAATCTCCTTAATTCATTTTTCACGGTTTTTTCCATCTTATCATGCGAAATTTTTCCTTTATTGGAAAGCACTTCTAATTTATTAGCTTTGAGCATCTCGTGAAGATATAACACCCAGTCTTTCATACGCATAATATTTTTTCGCTCAATCTGAAACTCCGCAAAAGACAGGAATTGTTCCACTAGAAGATAGAGCTGGCGAAGTTCCTTTTCCAGCATATAATTTTTCGCTACTTCTGCTTCTTTTCTGGTCGGTACTACTCCTTTCCAGTTTGTCATTCCCAGATTTTCTTTTTTACCACTAATACGACTTACTACCAATTCCGCCGCTGTGCTTCCTGTGATGGCGTAGTGAAACTTGTTTTGCATCGTGGCATAAAATTCTTTGGTAAAATCAGTTCTTAGATCATAATCCACGCTAGTGGCAAAAATATCTTTCACTTTTTCATAAAGATTTTTTTCTGAAGCCCTAATTTTTCTGACTCTTTCCAACCACTCTTCAAAAAATCTTTTTTTCACTCCGCCTTCTGCTAATCGTTCATCATCCATCACAAAGCCCTTAACCATAAATTCTTTGAGTTTTTGTGTCGCCCAAATGCGAAATTGCGTGCCTCGCAAAGAATTTATGCGATAGCCAACAGAAATTATAGCATCAAGATTATAAAATCTTATAGTTCTATTTACGGCTCTATTTCCCTCTTTTTGAACTACTAAGGATTCCTTAGTAGTTGATTCTTCACCTAATTCACCGCTTTCAAAAATGTTTCTAAAATGCAATAATATGTTTTCTGGGGTACAATCAAAAAGTTCGGCCATTTGTTTCTGACTTAACCAAACTGTTTCACCCTCAAGACTTACTTCAATTTCCGTGTTTCCGTCTTCTGTATTATAAATAATTATTTTATTGTTTTTTTCCTCCTTCATATTTTTTTTGTTTTATTTTATTTAAATTTTTGGGCGTAACATCAATAAATTCAAAACTATTCATAAAAAACCATTCCGATGGATCAAGAAGTTCTTTGCATAGAGGACAGACATAATCAACATTGCCAATTTGAATCGCATTTTTATAATCATGTTCACACATAATTCCCCTCGGCTTTTTTCTTTTATTAAGTTTTTTATTTTGCTTTGACATAATGATATTATATCACTATATCCAAACTTGGCAAGTTTTGGCCTGTGGATAACTATTTCTTATTCTTTAGATTCCACTCCCACGCGTTAGCTACTGATTTGGCGATGCGAGTGGTGGTGAAGTTGTCGCCTAGATCACTTTCCACCTGAACTTTTTCAATATTTTCTGGCTTTAATTTATTTTTTCTTAAAAGTTTATCGATTTCCGGTAACAATTTCTCCGAAAGACTGTGTTCTTCGACAATATCCAAAAAATCCACTTCCTTTTTATTTTGAAGTAGTCTTATGCTAATTTTGCGTTCTTTTATTTTGATTATAATTTCCATATTTAAATCATCTCACAAAAAAAACAAAAAAACAATCCCGAGCGCTCGGGATTGTTTTCCATGCAAAGTTTGCATATTTGAAGAAAAATTATCTATTGCAATTTGCTCCTCTACCCATTCCACGACCTTGTCCATCGCCATTTCTAAGCCCTAATCCCAATTCAGTTCTGATTTTTTTCGCTTCATCCATCTTTCCTTCTAGCGCCAGCTTATGCGCCTCGGCAAAGCGAGAAAAATTTCCTTCATTTATAACTTGGGTCGCCCGTCCTCTGCCAGCCATTAGCTCCTTCCAAGCGTTATAATCCTTGTTCTCAAAAGCCTTAATCATAGCTGTATGGCGTTCCGCAGTATAATTTGGACCTTTAACATTCGGATCGCCCTGATAGGCACTCACATACAATGTTGAACCAACTAAGCCGGCAACGGCCACTAGCATACTCGTTCCGATTAGAAATTTTTTGTTTAGATATTTTTTAGCTTCCATATTTTTTTACTTTTAATTATTAACGATAATAGAAGTGATCAGCTTCTTGAGAAAATTTCTCTCGACCTATCTTACTACGCAACCTTCCTAAATTTTCTTTCAATTATTTTTGTTACCATTTCCCCTCCCAAGCCAAGGACGAATTTCCTCCGCTTCAAATTTATGCCCGCCCAAATCAGTGCCTAATACTTTTATCATTTCTCCTGCATTTTTTCTGACTCGCGGACGGATGCCTGCTTTGGAATATTCAACTTCCCAAATTTCTTCCTGCCAATCTCTCAATTTCAAACAATGGCAACTGGCTTCGTTATCCATTATTATTATGCCGGATAAAAGACCTCTTTCGGGTTGCGACCAGACAGCTTTGGGTGTTTTTGTGATTTGAGTATAAATTGAAAAATATTTTTCCAAACAATCTTCAATTTTTTGGCCAAAACCTAAACTATAAAAAAATCCACCCAAAAATATTACCGCTACAAAAAATACTAATGCCACATTTTTTGTTTTATATTTATATCCTCGACGAGTTTTGATAAATTCCATTACAATCAAAACCAAAAAAATTGCCAGCAAGACAAACCAAACATATGGTAAGCTCAAAAATATTATTTTCATTCCACTCGGACGATTGGCAATTCTTTCCATTTCAAATTGAGAAAAAAGATCAAAGATAATTGCCACAGATATTGCGCCTAAAATCAAACAGCCAACCAAAACAATCAGCACCCCCGCTCGACAAAGCAAAAAATTCCATCTGGATTTGGGAGAAATTTTTTCCTGCTTTATTTTTTCTAACACTTTTTGACTTATTGACTTTTCCATATACTAAAGTTTAAAATTATTTTTTTCCAATTCATTTTTCAATTCTTTTTTTGCCCGGTTAAGCAGTGTGCCAATTGTACCAACTGGTTTTTTCAAAATATCACTAATTTCATTATAATCCTTATCTTCCATAAATCGAAGTATCAAAACTTCTCGATAATCTATTCTTATTTGCGAGAGAATTTTTCCGATAATTTCTGCCATATTTTTTTCTTCTATTTTTTTTGCCAAATCACCTTCTGCCTCAAGCATATTTTTGAAATTTTCATCCGCATCGAAAGAAACCACTGCTTGCATATTTTTGTTTTTTCGCCAAAAACTTATCACATGATTTCTGGCAATCCGGTAGAGCCACGAAGAAAATTTCAAACTTTCATCAAAATCATTTATATTTTCATACGCTTTCAAAAAAATTTCCTGTCCCAAATCTTCGATTGTTTCTTTGGGTAGATTACTGATGCGTCTGATATAACGCAAAATTTTACTTTCATATCGTTCCATTAGGAGATAATAAAAATCAGGATTGTTGGCAACCAATCCTGCTAATTCTTCATCGCTTTTATTTTTGAATTCTTCTTTTTCTTGCATTCCTTGCGCTTATAAATTTAGATTAGTTCTTTCTCTCCCTCCCCTTTACTACGCAAAAACACTCGAAAATATTTCAAACGGTCATATGTCTCATCTTTTTCTAAAATCATTTCACCCTTTCAAAATCGAAATTCCAAGGATCATCTTTTCTGCCCGGCGCAATGTCGCTGTGACCAAGCACATATTTGATTTTATATTCGCTTTTTAGATATGTAAGAAGATTTCTAAGAGCGTTGTATTGAGCCTCATTGGGTTTTTCCGATTTAGTATTGACGATTTCAATTCCAAGTGAAAAATTATTCACGCCAGTTCTCCCATCCGGAACTTTGGACTCACCCGCATGATAGGCAATGTTTTTGTCTTCTACTAAGCGATATATTTTCCCGTCGTGAGAAATAATATAGTGTGGCGAAACACCATACGGCTTATATTCTTTATAAATTATATCTTCCAAATTATGCGGATCTTTCCCAACTGCGTTATAGGAAGAATGGATAATGATAGTATCAATTTTTCGATTATCAGCTTTAGAAAATCCCCAATCTACAAATTTATCACTTATTTGAAGAACATTTTCCGCATCCTTTACTTCCTTCTTTTCTTTTATATCATCCGTACTGCTGTTCGTTGAAATATTTTCCTGTATATTTTCCTCCAAGTTATTCGCGCTTTCTTCTTTTTCAATTTCCAAAATTTTATTATTTTCCAATTTTATTTCCTCTTTTTGAGAAAATAAAAAATCACAACCACTCAAAAAAACCATCCCTAGAATAATTAAAATTATTTTTCCAAAATAGCTTTTCATATTTTGATTTTACCATACAAAATAAAAACGCCCTAATTGCTCAAAGGTCGTTCTTTTTTGTTTTTATTTTATGGTTTCGTATAAATTATTTCGTCTTCCACTTTTTTTATTTTGTTTTCCACTTTGTCATAATCATCCCAATTGCCGATATCTAGGCACTCTTTCTGGAAAGCCACCAGCGCTTCCAATTTTTTCACTAGCGTTATTTTTTGCTCTAGTCCCATAATTTTTTGTGTTTTTTAAAAATTTAAAAATAAAAAAATACCTTATTAATAAAGATAATAAAATATTTATGATTTCCTCCTCAAATTAATCCTTAAACTCAATAAGACCGCTGAAAAATATTATTTTGAGGTTTATCCTGTTTAAGGATGTCGTATTTCTCCAAAACTTTGGCTTATCAGCCGTTGACCGGGGGCGAAAGTTTTGGCAAGAAATTCGACATCCGAGTTATAAGCCGAAAAGATAATATTTTTCAGTGCTTTGTCAATTCAACTTAAATATTATACTCCCAAAAAACGATTTTGTCAACTATGCTATAATAAGTTCACCCTGTTAAATAATTTTAATTTAAAAAATTAAAATTAGATTTGTATACAATTAAAATCAATAACAGGCGGGTTAAATATTAATAACATAATTAAATTAAGTCGTATCTTATTACAAGCTACAAATCTTATTTAACAGGGTAAATGGATATTTTGAAAAAAATTTTACGCCTCATTTTTAGAATTATTTTTTGGCTGGCTGTTTTGATTTTGCTCTCGACTCTGGGCGTAAAATATCTCGCTGATCATAATCAAACTCCGACTTTGCCGAAAAAAATTGTCGAAACTCCAATCAAACTAGAAAATCCCAAAGAAATTGAATTTGCATGGGAATATAACAAACAACAATATAAACTATCCGAAACTTTCTATGGCTCGCTTTATTCTTTTTACTCTGGCAGTCCAAAGATATTTAGCTATCAAAGAGAATTGCCAGAAAATTGGGAAAAAGATTATTATGCAATGTTTTTGAAAAATAATCCCGCTGATGATTCTATTTCAAAAATCGCTTCCGCTATCAAAAATTTGGGCGAGCAAAAAAAATTGAGCGATGATCAAATCGTTGAACTCGCGTTGACTTTTGTACAATCCATTCCTTATGATCACGCCCGCGCTGAACAAATCCTTTCCGGCCAAGGCGAGACTCATTATCCTTATGAAACTTTATACGAAAACAAGGGCGTCTGCTCGGATAAAAGTTTTCTCTTCGCTAATCTTTTGAAAGAACTAGGTTATGGCACCGCGCTGTTATCTTATGAAAATGAAAAACATATGGCTGTTGGCATTTTGTGTCCCGTTGAATTTTCCAGCTACGATAGTGGTTATTGCTACGCCGAAACGACTTCTTCGGGCTTTCGCATCGGCATGATTCCCGACATTGATTCGCAAAAAGGCTCGGCCGTGCCAATGGAAAAGAAAAATTATTCCTCTGATAGCGAGCTTAGCCAATTTGACGCTAAAAATTTAGGCACGCCGGAAATTTTTCCCGTATCCGAGGGAAAAACTTATTCCGGCATTGCAAATTCTTTAGCGCTTGCCAAAAAAATCGACGCTTTGAGTCAGGAAATAAAAATTCTAGAAAAAAATCTCACTGCGCAAAAAAATGACTTTACCCAAGATGAAAATAAGCTTTTAGAAATGGAAAAGAAACTCAAAAAATTGGAGAAGAAAAAAGATTATGAAGAATATAATGATCTAGTCGAAGATTATAATGATCTCTTGAAAAAATACAAAAAGAAAATCAAAACCTACAACGAGCAAGTCGATCTTTATAATCAAAAAATAAATTACTATAATTCACTTATAAAAAGTTTCTAAAGGTAATTTTAACTTTCTGTTATAGCTTCAATCCCTAGTATTTTTTCTTCTCAATTTTTTTATTCTAGTTTTCGCTTTGCATATTCCATCAGCTGGTGGTAATTCTTCCGGCATTGTTCCACCCAATTCTTCAATCGTTTTTCTAATCTTTTGCCCGACATGAAAATGTGTCAAGCTCGCATTCATTTCTCCTTGAATTTTTTCTCGACGAAGTTTGGCGTCAGCTTGAGTGGCGCGGAATAAATTAGCCGCCAATTCTTCACTCCCCATATGATCAAGAATTTTTTGAGATTTTTTCAAATTTTTCTTTTTGTGAATATCATTCGCATCTAGCCCGTCATACAATCCCTTATATCCATAATTTTGAAATTTTCCATAATTTTCTACTCCTGCATTTTCCGCAGCCTCAGCTAAGGATGTATTATGCGTCTTGATCTCACTGCGCAAATGCAATCGTTTATTGTCTTCCATTAATTGATCTGCTTTTTCTTGTCTTCTAGTTTGAATAGCAAAATATGTTTGCCCTAATGCAACTATCTCTTTGGATGGATCAGAATTTTGGATAATCAGATAACACGCATAGCGAGAAAGATATATAGTGTCAATTGCTCTTTTTGCGCCTGATCCAATCTCGACCATTTCGTTGGCTTCAACAAAATGGTTGTGGATAACTTGACCACTATTTTCACAAGCCTCTTTGGCTTTTTCGATAACTGTTAAAAAATTACGGTATTCTGTATATTCCAAAATTTTCGCCAAATCACGAGATGACCAATATTCACTTTGATATTCATTAATCTTTTTTATCTCTTCAAAAACATTGTTGTTCATATTTTTAATATTTATTTTATTATAATGATATTATACCACTATGAATATTTTTGGCAACCCCTAGCACCTACATTCCTTAGCTCTTGGCGAAAACGAACAAGTCGATCTTTATAATCAGAAAATAAATTATTACAATTCGCTGGTAAAGAGTTTCTAAGTACTTTTAAAAACAAACCTCCCTAAACAAATTTTCTAAAATCTTCCTCCTTTCAAATATTACACCCAGTTGCAATTGCAACTGGGTGTAATATTTGTTTATGGGCTTTATCTTTATTTTAGCTAATCAAAAAGGCCTGTAAGGGCCAATGATATATTTTGGAGCTGTTTTTATGCGGAAGCTCAAATTTTTTTCCGAAAGAATTTTTGATTTTTCGCTCGGGCGGGTAAAAAGGGAAAGGGTCTAGGAAAAGGAATTTTTGCCCGCTCTCGCTTTTCGATTCCGATTTTTCCGCCACCGCCGAATTTCGTTTTTCGCTTTGCGAAAAGCGCCACCTAACAAATCCAAACTATAAAACTACAATTCGCAAGCTTCCATTTTTGAACCGAACAAATAATTCTCTTCGATATGATTTTTTATCTCGAATAATCCACCTATCTGATCAATGAGTCCTATCAACACTGCCTGTTCGTCATTAAATACTCGACCATCAGATATTTTGTGAATTACCCTGTGTGTCCGAGTACGGACAACAACAGGGAGTTCTTGCCGCTATTCCTTAAAAGCCTACTTACCTTTCCAGATTTCCTTTATTTCTGAAATTATATTGTAAATTTTTATTTCTTCTCCAATCCCATATCCATCAGATAATCTAAAACATTTATCAACTCTTCTAGAAGGTCTCGGGTAGCCTAATTGAGTCAAGGTATATGTATCTATAATACGATAATAGACCTTTAAATTTTTATCTAATAAATAAAAATAACCACGATTTTCTTCTTCGTTATTGATATCAATTATTTCTTTATTTCCATATTTGTCTTTTTTTTCCACTTTTTCACTCGCTACAATTTTTCCATCCTTATCGTGACCAAATCCATCTTCATAACATCTTTGCACAATATATTTTTTTATATTATCCCCATTTTCCCTTTTATATGAATGTCTGATTGATTTGTTGTGAAAAATAGCAAAAATAAAATAGAAAATAATGCACAAGCCTACAATACCAAAAATATTTACATTGATAAATCCAACAAATGTAGCAATGGCGTCAATAATTTGATATATGTTAAATGATACTATAAAAAAAATTTCATACCACATTTTCGTATATTTCTTTAATTTCTTCTTCTGACCCTAGTATATCTTTTTGATTTTTCGATCTTTTTTGCATTTCCGCAAAAATACCCTCCCTGATCATTTCTTCTATTTCCTCGACAGTAGTGTCGCAAATCCTTGCTATTTCTTCGCCAGTAAAAGGCCTTACTATTATTTCCTCCATTTTTTTGACTTACTGATTAATAAGTTTTTCTAATTTTAATTTTATTTGAAGCTCGTCAAAGCTTTTATGAAAAAAATTAAAAGGTTCAAAAGGATTTGGCTTATTATCGATCATTGCTTGAAGTATTTCCTCTCCTTTTTTCCGTGAATAATATTCATCTAGCCATTCTTTATCTTCCTCTTCTCTTCGTGAAGAATAATATTCATCTAGCCATTCTTTATCTTCTGGATCAGGTCTACAAATTGAAGCATATATCATATATTTTAATAAAATTTATTAATTATTTTTTTAAGTTCGTGTGTATCTATTAGATCAATGTTATTAGCGTCAGCCAAGTCTTTTGCAGAATTTGTAAATTCGTTTGTCGCGATTACCATTCCCCCGTTAGCTTTATAATATTTTATGGAAGCAACTACTTCTTGTATGGCACTATTTCCAACTTTTCCGCTATAATGCTTAGCTTGAACGACTATTTTTGTGCCAAGCTTATGCAAAATAAAATCAGCACCTTGATCATTTGACAATTTTGTATGCTCAACTCCATAACCCATTTTTTCCAACAAAGTTGCTAAAAAAAATTCAAAGTCATAGCCACTCATAGAATTGATTTTCTCGATACTGATTTTATTTTTAGTATGATGGCTAGAAACAAGCTTTTTTTCAAATGATAATGTTTCCTCTTTTTGAATCAGATCCTTTATCATTTCCTTGATTTTATCCATTGATAAATTAACATTCTTCTCTTTTAAAAATTTATCAAATATATCAAGATAAGGAAAATTATCTTGTCCTTGGTTATCGCAAAAAATCCTCACATAATTTCTGAAATAATCATCGACTTTGTTTGCCATATTTGAATTCATTAACTTCTCAAAAATATCTATATTTTTTCGATTAATCTCTTGATAAATCAAATCGTCCAGATCTCTATAATCAAGCTGATAGCCTTTTACTTGCAATAAATTTTTAAGCTTTATCACTTCTTGACAATAATCTTCGGAATCTATATTTGTGGTAAATTTATCAACAAAATAATTTATATAATGCAAGTCTTGACTGTTAGTGATTATACTCTTTCGGATCATACTGTTTATTGTTTCCTTTGGTACTTTCATGCTTGATAAATTTATATTCTTCTCTTTTAAAAATTTATCAAACATTTCGAGATTTTTTCGATTCACTTCTTGATAAATCAAAACATCCAATTCTCTATCTTTAAGTTGGCAACCTTTTACTTGCAATAAATTTTTAAGCTTTATCACTTCCTGATAATAATCTTCGTAATTAGTATAGGCAATATAATTATCGATAAAATAATTTATATAATGCAAGCTTTGGCTGTTAGCAATTTTATTTTTTCTCTCCAATAAATTTTCAGTCATCAGTTGAATTTGATTTTTTTGCTCCAACTTTCCTTTAGACTCGTTATTTTCAACTTTTTTATGTTCTTCTGCTGTTTTTCTCTCGTCATAGGGCTTGTCCGAAATATTTTTACTAAATTTAGAATTTAAAAGTTTATCTTTGAATATAAAATAGCCCGCCATAATTAATAGTGAAACGAGAGGATTCAAAAACAAAAAGAAAAAAGCAAAAAAAGCAAATATTATAAAAATCAATATATTCTTTTTTGATGTCATATTAACTCTTTAAAAATTATCCTATCCTTATAATACCACCAACCAAACCATAATTCAAGCCACGAAAAAACAGCATTAGGCTGTTTTTACGATCAGGCTCGAACTTTTTTCCGAGAAAATTGTTGAAAAATTATCCACTCTTGCTTCCGTTCGCAAGCCTGAATTTATTACATACCGAATTACATAATTAATTACTTATAATTTAAATATTTCTAAAAACAAACCTCCTGATCTCCATAACAAACCTGATTGTGCATATTTGACCATAAAAATTTTGCATACAGTGCTGATTCCTTAGATGACGCGCTACTTAATAACTTTCGAATATTTTTCATAGACAACTCTTTTGATTTGCGATTTGCATCTTGTGTCCTATTTCCTTTCAATAACGATAACGCAACTTGATTAGAAGGATCAAGAAAAAGCTTGGCGATATTATCATCAAGAGGATGGGTTATTTTATTTTGATGAAAAAAAGTAAACTTAGTTTTATAACCGATATAACACAAAGCGCCCGCTTTTACACTTTCTGCTCCCAGACAAGACGCAGAATTGCAAGATAAAGAATAAACGATTTTTGAGCACAAAATATCTTCATTTTGACCCGCTTCTACAAGCACTTCGCCATCATGTCCCGTCACGCAAGTATCCGAACCATGACCGTTGATTATAACTAAGCGCGGTTTTAATTTTGTCAGCCTACTTTCAAATTCTTTTCTATTTGCTTTATCTTTTCTCAATTCAACAACATTAATTCCCTTAGCCTTAGCCGTATCTACGATTATTCCGCTCCAAGCGAATAAATATCTCGTCGTTATTTCGTAATTTGGTCTAGTTATTAAAAACAATTTGTTCATAAATCTCCCCTTCTTTTAATGCTCGTAAAAAACCCATATCGATATCAATTATCAATTTGCCGATATCATCTTTTTTATTCACATGTTCAATCAGCTCGTCTCTGGTGTAAGTTTCTCCATTCGCTCCTATAGAAATAAAAACATTATCAGGCATAACACTCAAGCGCGCTTTTACAAGCTCTTGAATTTCTTTTTCGATAGTATTGTTTTTTTTATCTTCCCCAGTCATACTATTTTCAAATTTATTAATTTCTCTAAAATTATTTTACCAAGTTGGGTATTATTATCTATTTCAACAAATGCCACATTCCATGTTATCGGCCCATAATTTTCCAAAACTAAAATTACTTCATTCCTAAGATTAATAGGAAGATTAGCATATACTTTTAAAAATCTTGCTTTGTCCATAACTGTATTATAACACAAAAGAAAAAATATTTCACTTGGAGCGAGAGACGAGAATCGAACTCGCGTAGTCTGCTTGGAAGGCAGATGCACTACCACTGTGCTACTCTCGCCTGCTAAATTTTTCTATCTTATTAAATTTCATGCTTCATGTTTCATGCTACATGCTTCATACTTCATACTTCATGCTTCATACTTCATGCTTCATAAACTAGTCGGAGTGCTGGGAATCCCCGCCTCATCGGCGGACAAGGAATCCATTCAATATGGCCCCGCATCATCTCTGGCGATAAAACAATTATTCTGGTCGGAGTGCTGGGAATCGAACCCAGTCAATATGGTCCCAAACCATACGTACTACCGGTATACGACACTCCGTTATTTCAAATAATTTTCTAATTTATCCTTTAATACTTCCCTTCCGTATCCTGTTTTGAAAAATTTCTCCGCCTTCAGTGCGTCCTCTTTTTTTATATATGCCTCATAAAATACCAACTTAAATTTTCCTTGATTTTTTGTATATTCACCTCCTCTGCCCTGATTATGCTCCTTGAATCTTCGTCTCAAATCACTCGTGCTTCCAATGTAAAATCTTTTGTTCTTTATATTTTCTAAAACATAAGCATACCACATAATTCAAAATTTTAATTATGTCCCCGCCTCATCGGCGGGTCGCCACATCAGCGACCTACTCTTTTTTAGACTACCTTGGTCGCCGATGAGGCGACTACCGGTATACGACACTCCGCCTTTCGATATTATCTATCTTATCTGCAAATAATTTTTCCGTCAACCTTTGGCTCTATAATAATTAGTGTGGCGAATAAATTTGAATTTTATTTAATTTAAAGCAATAATATAATTTTCCCAACAAGCCTTAATTTATTTTGTCATTGCGAGCGAAATGTAATGTAGCGAAGCAATCTCTTAAAAGTAAGCTTATCTATTATTATACAGGGATTGCCACGGTCAATTTCGATTATCATCGAAATTTCCCTCGCAATGACAGAAGAAAAAATACCACCCTATTTGTTAAAGCCCTAATCTAAACTTTCATAGCAAAATCCCGTTTCCACGGGATTTCGCTACTATCCTTCATTTTATGGATTTCTATTATTATTTTATCGTTTCTTTCAAAACTTTTCCGGCAGTAAATTTTGGAATATTCATTGCTGGAATTTGAATCTTAGCTTTTGTTTGAGGATTGATACCTGCTCTTTCGGCTCTTTGGGAAACTCTAAAAGTTCCAAATCCCGTGAGAGTCACCTTGTCTCCATTTTTAAGCGCCTTGGTAATTTCTTCCGTCATTGTATCAATCACAATTTCAATGTCCTTTTTTGAAAGTTCAGTTTTTCCGGCAATAGCCGTGATAAGCGCGTCTTTATTGATATGATTTGCCATAACCCACCTCCCTTTCTAGTTTTATTATTTATTGTTATCTTGCGAATTCCGTCACGCGAAGTTCTCGAATTACATTTACTTTTATTTCTCCAGGATATTTCAATTCTTTTTCAATTTTATCCGCAATCGCGCGTGAAAGCTTGATTGCACCCAAATCATCAATCTTATCCGGTTTTACAAAAACTCGAATTTCCCGACCCGCCTGAATAGCATAAGTTTTTTCCACTTCTGGAAAAGAAGTTGCAACTGCTTCCAATTCTTCCAAGCGCTTAAGATAACTTTCTAGTGAATCTTTTCTCGCTCCCGGACGGCTGGCGCTAATTGCATCGGCCGCCGCAATAATCATTGACTCTGGAGTTTCAAAAGGATAATCTTCGTGATGAGATTTCATCGCATCGATAACATTTTTTCCGATATTGAATTTTTCTAAAATCTTTATTCCAATTTCCACATGCGTTCCTTGCACTTCATGATCCACTGCTTTTCCGATATCATGCAAAAGTCCTGCCTTTTTCGCCAATGCCACATCCGCTCCCAATTCCGCCGCCAGCGCGCCGGAAAGATGCGCCACTTCAATAGAATGAAGCATCGCGTTTTGCCCATAGCTAGTTCGATACCGCAAACGACCAATAATATGAATTAATTTTGGATCAAGCCCCACTACTCCCGTATCATAAACAGCCGCTTCTCCCGCTTCCTTTATTTTATTATTCACTTCCTTTTTGGCAAATTCCACAGCTTCTTCAATTTTTGTCGGATGGATTCTGCCATCGCCAATTAGTTTGTCGAGCGCAATTTTCGCCACCTCTCTTCTGATTGGATCAAAGCCAGAAATTACAATCGCTTCCGGAGTGTCATCCACGATAATTTCAATTCCCGTCAAGCGCTCCAAAGCTTTGATATTTCTCCCTTCGCGCCCAATGATTCTTCCTTTCACTTCGTCTGAAGGGATGCTTACTGTCGAAGTGGTGGCTTCTGCTGCGTGTGATCCAGCATATTTCTGAATAGCCTGCGTCATAATATCTTTGGCCTTTTTATCCAATTCTTCTCGGCCGGCCGATTCCATTTCTTTCAATTTTTTTCCAAAATATTCACGATTTTCCTCTTCAGTGAGCTGAAGCAAAATCTTTTTCGCCTGATCTTTTGGCAAGTTAGCTATTTTTTCTAATCTTTTTAGTTCTTGCTTTTTGACTTCATCTACTTCTTTTCTGATAACGCGAATTTCTTCCGCCTTTTTTTCCAAAGCGCTCCGTCCTCGTTCGATTTCCTCCATTTTTTTATCCAGCGCGATTTCTCTTTTTTCCAATCTTTCCTCCGAACGGATTATTTGATTTTCCCGTTCTTGTTCCTTTTTTTTGGCTTCCTCCAAGATATTAACTGCTTTATTTTTCGATTCTAAGACTATTTCTTGGGATTTTTTTTCTGCTTCCTCTAAGATATTATTAGCTTTTCCTTCGGCGGTATTAAGTTGCTTTTTAGCAATAGTTTGCCTAGCATAATAGCCAGCTATTGAACCAAAAACTAAACTTAAAACCCCCACAATAAGAATGGTTAAACTTAGTTCCATATTTTTTTTCTCTATTCAATTGATAAATCATATATGTGCGAAATACTTCTAAAATGCTTTATTTACAAGCCTTATCAATAGAAATTAGATAATTTAAACAAATTAATTAAATCTTCCTTTACCCCTAAATACTACTGGAAAAAAAACTTTTTGTCAAAGCGCCAAACAAATGCTATTATTACTAAGTAAAAAAAAATAATTTAGACAATCTTAGGGTTTACGCGCTTGCTGTTTTAGACACTGGATGTCTCGCGACCGTAACAGCCGAAACCCGCCTGCCGGCGAGGCAGGGACATCCAGTGTCTGCAAACGCGTAAACCCTAAATCTTATCCTTATGACCGAAAAAAAAATTAAGCAAAAAGTTCCTAAGCCTGTGATACTCGTTATTCTTGACGGTTGGGGAATAGGCGAAGATAATCAATCTAACGCCATTACTAACGCCAATCTTCCCACTTACAAAAAACTAAATGAGTATTATCCTTGCGTTGCCCTGCAAGCTTCTGGAATTTCAGTTGGTCTGCCTTGGGGTGAACCGGGAAATTCAGAAGTGGGTCATATGACGCTAGGCGCCGGAAAAGTTATCTACCAAAATATGCCTCGCATCACTATGGCAATTTCTGACGGAAGTTTTTTCAAAAATCCGGCGCTTTTGGAAGCGATAAAAAAATCTAAAGAAAATAATTCCGCTGTTCATCTAATGGGGCTTTTGGGGCGTGGTTCAGTTCATTCTAATCTTGATCATATCTATGCCCTTTTAGAAATGCTTCGCGATCAAAAAGTCGAAAAAGTTTTTCTTCATGTTTTTACCGACGGCCGAGACAGCGCTCCTAATTCTGGCGTTGAGTCAATCAAAGAATTGGAATTTCGTTTGAAAAAATATGCAGTTGGAAAAATTGCCACTTTGTCAGGCCGATATTTCGCTATGGACAGAAACAATAATTGGGACCGCGTGGAAAAAGCGTACCAAGCAATGGTAAAAAATGAAGGCGCAATGGTTGAAGATATAGAAAAATATTTAACCGCTTCTTATAAAAAAGAAATTTATGACGAATATATTGAACCGGCAGTAATTTGCGAAAACGGTCAACCGGTTGGAAAAATACAAGACAATGATTCGATAATTTTTTTCAATTACCGCGAAGACCGCGCTCGTCAAATCAGTAAAGCCCTCACTGTCCCTAGCTTTTCCAAATTCCCAGCAAAAAAATTTAAACAACTCTTTTTTGTCACTTTGACACAATATGAAGAAGATCTGCCCGTTGCAGTAGCTTTTCCGCCGATAAAAATTCAGATGTGTTTGGGAAAAGTTTTGGGCGAAAAAAAAATGCACCAGCTTCGAATTGCGGAAACGGAAAAATTCGCTCATGTCACTTATTTTTTTAACGGCGGAAATGAAGATCCGTATCCGGGAGAAGATCGTCTAATTGTTCCTTCCAAAGATGTTTCTAGTTTTGATAAAATGCCGGAAATGAGCGCGCGCGAAATTACCGAAAAAGTTTTGCAAAATATCGAGCGCGATAAATATAATTTTATCCTTTTGAATTTTGCCAATTCTGATATCGTCGGTCATACCGGCAACATCAAATCCGCTATAAAAGCAGTTGAAATAGTTGATGAATGCTTGGAAAAAATTATTCAAAAGGTGCTTTCTGTCGGTGGACAACTTCTCATCACTGCTGACCATGGCAATGTGGAAGAAATGATCAATATTCACACAGGCGAAAAAGATACCGAGCATAGCGCCAATCCGGTTCCCCTTTGGTATGTGACGCCGGATAATTTTTCCAAAAAACCAAAAAAATTAAATGCTATTGAAATTTCCGGCATCTTAAGCGACATCGCCCCAACTATCCTAGATATCTTAGACATCGAAAAACCCGCCGAAATGACAGGCGAAAGTTTGTTGGAATTTTTGAAATAAAAATCTTATCAAAAGTTTTTCAAAATCTTATTTTTTATTTTTTCCTCTTTGTACAAGATAAGTACATTATCATCTTCTATACCACCACTCTTCGAGTACTCTCCGAGTTGAATTTTATTCGTGATCTAAAATCACCTAATATTTTATACCAAGTATCTTCATTTTTTTGAAGTTCCTGCATACATCACTCTATTTTCAACCTTGATCAAAAATATTCTGGATTGTATGGATACTGGATTCGAAAGCAAAAAACCTTAGTCGTTTGCATATTTTTCTACTACCAATTTTAGTTTAGCATAAAATAAAAAACCCCGCATATTTCTATACGAGGTTCCCGATTATTCGCAATCGGAAGCGTTGGCAAAAATTTGCCGATCCAAGGACTAAGGACAAAGTGTCTGAAAGTCCAAGGATCAAAGTTCTCAGAACTGACTTGCGCAACCCACAGAAGGATCGTCGACACGCCACCGAGAGTCGAGCCAGTTGTAGCTCCAGCTCCACTTGCCATCATCGAGCCGGTTGAGGTAAAAAATGATGCGGTGGCCGTTCGGGTAGCGAAGAATCTGACCAGGGAAATCCATAAAAGTGATTCCGAAATTACGATGGAACCACTCAAGAATACTGTTTTCCTTGTTGGCTTCATAATCAAGCCATAGTCCAAGAAAAACATTTCCCGCAAAACGCACGAATTCGGGTCTCTCTTCTTTCAGTCGGCGAAGTTTTTCCTCGCCGAAAATCGAGGTCTCGCCTTTTTTAAAACAAGTCTCGAAAATAAAATTGGCGAGTTCAATTTCTGTGAGCGCCAGCGAGCGTGTGTCAACATCTTCCTCGCCCGCAAGCCCGTCACCGTCGATCGGTCCCTTCCAGGTCGTCCAACCCTTACCGATAAAACTGGTGGGGTCAAACTGCTTAGTCAAAAGGGTTTTGGGGTCGCCAACATTGAGATGAAATTTATTTGCGATAAATGCAGCAAACATTTTCCCTCTCTGTTCCGCTGGAAGCTCAATAAAAGCTTGGACGTCCGCATCAATTGATTCCCACGGAGTATCTGTGAGAAGTGATGCGATTATACTGCGAGACTGACCGGCCGAAATTTTATTCTTCATGATAATTCTCCTTGTAATTTTGCGCTTTAACCATATTTTACACAATGCAAAATATAGCTAGACGCGTTTCATTTCGCCACAGCAGAAAAAAGTCTCCTATTTTGTCATCCTCGCGAATGCGGGGATCCAGTCTTAAAGCTTTATTTATTGCAAAGACTTAAGTATTTTACAAAGCCTCTTCACTAGATTCCCGCCTACGCGGGAATGACAAAGAAAAACCTCTTTCTGCCATGGCAAAACGCAAATTTCGCACATTATTAAGGAACAATTTTTGACTTTTATTTATACGCCCAAATAGCAATTTTGTCAATAGCTTTTGCCTATTTTTGGCTTAAATAAAGACTTTTTTAATTTTAGCAAGAAAGTTTTACTTGATAATCTTATCTACAATCCCGTATTTTTTGGCTTCGTCGGCGCTCATGAAATAGTCGCGTTCGGCGTCCTGTTCCACTTTTTCCAATTTTTGTTCGCAATGTTTAGCCATTATTTCGTTTAAGCGTTTTTTGGTATTTAGGATATGTTTAGCGTGAATGTCAATGTCAGTGGCTTGCCCTTGCGCTCCACCCATCACTTGGTGAATCAACACTTCGCCGTTAGGCAAAATCATTCTTTTCCCTTTTGCACCGGAAGCTAAAAGCAAAGCGGCTGCTGACGCTGCCATGCCAACACAAATCGTGGAAACATCCGGCTTCACATATTGCATCGTATCATAAATTGCCAAAGCCGAAGTCACTTGCCCACCAGGAGAATTGATATAAATTTTGATATCCTCTTTGGAATTTTGTTGTGTCAAAAATAAAAGCTGGGCAATAATTGAATTGGCCACTGCATCATCAATTGAGCCACCCAAAAAAATAATTCGGTCTTTCAAAAGCCTCGAATAAATATCATAAGACCGTTCGCCATAGCTGGTTTTTTCGATAACGGTGGGAATAAGATATTGATTGTTCATAGATATCATTTACGAACTACGAAATTAACGAAATACGAAACGATTAAACTCCACTTTCGTACTTTCGCCCGCCTCGACTCGCGGAGACCGCTTGTCGACGCGAGGCGGGTATTTCGTATTATTTTCGTAGTTCGTAATATTTAAAGTTTCTCTAAGTACTCAAACACTTTCTCATTTTCCAAAACTCCCTTGCTATAAGTATACAATCCTTCCATATCAATATTTTTTTGCATATCTTTGACATTTTTATAATATTGCAAAGTTTTGTTCATTTCCGCTTCTACTTCTTTGGAATTTGCTTCCAAATTTTCCATTTTCGCCAATTCCTTGAGTGCTAGCGCGCTTATCACTCTTTTTTTTGCTTGCGGTTCCCAATCGGAAATTAGTTCCTCTTTATTTTTTTTGATTTGAGCTAAATATTGATCCACATTCATCCCCATTGGCGCCAATTGATATTCAAATTCTTGAAGCATCCGCTGTGCTTCCTGATGAACTAAAATTTCTGGTAGTTCCACCGTTGAGTTTTTTATTATTTCTTCGATATATTTCACTCTTTTTTCATCTTTCATTTTATGCAGAGTTTCATGTTCCATTCCTTCGCGCATATTTTTCTTAAGCGCTTCTAAATTGGAAAAATTTCCCAGCGACACTGCAAATTCATCGTTGATTTCTGGCGTTTGCCGATCTTGCACTAAATTAACTTTCACTTTGAAACTTGCCAACTTTCCGGCTAAATCTTTTTTATGATAATCGGCGGGAAAATTCAATTCGAATTCTTTTTCTTCGCCTTCTTTCATTCCGATAATTTGTTCTTCAAATCCAGGAATAAAAACTCCTCGACCAACAATGAGTGCGTGTTTTTTACTTGTTCCATTTTCGATCGGCACTCCGCCAATTTTCACTTCAAAATCAATTTCCACGCTGTCATTTTTTTGCGCTTCGCGCGCCACCGTCACTAGTTTTACCCGACTGTTAGCTAATTTTTCCAATTCTAAATCCAATTCTTTTTCATCCACTTCTGGTTTTTTTTCTTTGTATTCTTTATTAATTTCTTTTATCCCTTTAGTATATTTTTCTTCCACCTTAATTTTCGGCATCACAGAAACAACTGCTTTATATTTCAAATCTTTTCCTTCCGAAATTTCCAGCACCTCAACTTTCGGGCTACCAATAACTTCCAACTTTTCTTTTTTTACAAAGTCTTCATAATTTTTTTGGATCGCTTTTTGCGCCGCGCCGTTGAGAATCACGCCTTGACCAACTTTTTGTTCTACTATTTTTCTTGGCGCTTTGCCAGGACGAAAACCAGGAATATTCAATTCCTGCGAAGCCTCTTCCACGGCTGGCTCCAAATATTTTTCCCATTCCAAACAAGGAATAGCTACTTCAAATTCAATTTGCGACTTAGGCAGATTCTTCATAAGTTTTATGATTTTAAATTAAGTTTCTTTCTCTACGAATTACGAATTTGTACGAATGTACGAATATAAAAAATTTTCAGCAATAATTTTTAATTTTCGCAGAAATTCCTGTTTGAGAATTATTATTTTTTCCAAAATTTTTCTGTGCCGCCGTTGGTTGTCAGAAAAATTTTGGTTAAAAAATAAGAATTCGAGTTAATTTCAAGAAAATTTAAAATTATTATGTGCTAGATTAGTAATCCGACTATTAACAATGCTACAATGTTTAGGATTTTAATCATCGGGTTAATCGCTGGTCCGGCGGTGTCTTTATATGGGTCACCAACAGTATCACCTGTCACTGCCGCTTGGTGAGCGAAACTGCCTTTTCCGCCAAACTTACCATTTTCAATATATTTTTTAGCATTATCCCAAGCGCCTCCTCCACTCGTCATTGAAATTGCTACAAAAATTCCCGTTACTATTGATCCAACTAAAAGACCGCCCAGAGCTTCAATGCCCAAAGCAAAACCAACCACTATCGGAGAAATAACCGGAATTAAAGCCGGAATAATCATTTCTTTTATCGCCGCCTTTGTCACAATATCCACCGTGCTACCATAATCCGGTTTTTCTGTACCGTCCATTATGCCGGGTTTATTTCTAAACTGACTGCGTACATCTTCCACCACCGCTCCTGCGGCTTTTCCCACTGCTTGCATACAAAGCGCTCCAAAATAATAGGGCAAAAGACCACCCAAGAAAAGTCCAGCTAAAACTTTTGGATCATTAATCATAAATTGGAAAGTTCCAGGAAGACTGTGAGTAAAATCAGCAAATAAAACCAAAGCTGCCAGCGCGGCTGATCCAATAGCATATCCTTTCGTCACCGCCTTAGTAGTGTTTCCGACAGCGTCTAGTGGATCAGTAATATTTCGCACTTCTTCACCCATCTCGGCCATTTCTGCAATACCTCCAGCGTTGTCCGTGATTGGTCCGTACGAATCAATTGCTACAATTATTCCCGCCATTGAAAGCATTGCCATCGCCGCAATTGATACACCATAAATTCCCGCCAAAGAATACGCTGATATTATCGCAACTACAATTAAAATCACCGGCCAAGCAGTTGACTTCATAGAAACCGCTAGTCCCGCAATCACATTAGTTCCATGTCCCGTTTGAGAAGCTTTGGCAATATCTTTTACAGGTTTATATTTAGTAGAAGTATAATATTCTGTAATCATAACCATGCCTGCGGTGACAGCTAATCCGATAAGCGAAGCTAGATACAAATTCCAAACTGAATATTGTCCATTTTCTGCCATAAAATATTTTGTTACAGGATAAAAAGCCATTGCGGCCAAAATTCCCGCCACCATCAAACCATTATAAAGCGCACCCATTATATTTTTATCCTCGCCCAGTCGTACAAAAAAAGTTCCAATGATTGAAGTGATGATGGAAACAGATCCCAGTATCAACGGAAAAATAATTGCGTTAGAAAAATTTTCAAAAAGCAAAGAACCTAAAATCATTGTTGCAATGGAAGTGACGGCATAAGTTTCAAAAAGATCAGCTGCCATTCCAGCGCAGTCTCCCACATTATCACCGACATTGTCTGCAATCACCGCTGGGTTTCTTGGATCATCCTCTGGAATTCCCGCTTCAACTTTTCCCACCAAATCCGCACCCACATCGGCCGCCTTGGTGAAAATTCCTCCACCCAAGCGAGCAAAAATAGAAATCAATGATCCTCCAAAACCAAATCCAACCAGCGCGTGGATATCTTTAGTAATAAAATAAAATCCGGCCGTACCCAAAAGAGCCAAGCCAACCACCAAAAGTCCCGTAACACTGCCTCCGCGGAAAGCCACTGTCAAAGCTTTTTGCATCCCGTCTCTAGCCGCTTCAGCCGTTCTGACATTGGCGCGCACTGAAACATTCATTCCGATATAACCTGTCAAAGCGGAAAGAAAAGCACCGATGAGAAAAGCAATGGCGGTTGTCCAACCGAGAAAAGGAGTAAGCCCGATAATTATAAAAAGTACCCCCGCTACCACAGCCACAGTTTTATATTGTCGATTGAGATAGGCTTTCGCTCCTTCTTGAATTGCCTTGGCAATCTCTTGCATTTTTTCATTACCAGCGGGCAATTTCAAAACCATCCCAATAAGAATTAGACCATAGATGATAGCAATAACTGCGCCTCCTAAAATAAATGCTGTTGTCATAGTCTTTTTTATACTCTTGCAGTTTATCCTCCTTAAAAAACTACAAGATTTTAAAATTTATTGAAAAAATTATTTCTCTTGCTCCTTAACTTCTGTGTCGTTCTGTGTTTTTATTTCCGTGTCATTCTGTGTCTCTATTTCTGTGTCATTCTGTATTTCTTCTGTGTTCTTCTGTGTTTCTCCAACTCCTTTGATATCAATTTTCCAACCGGTAAGTTTTGCAGCCAAACGAACATTTTGACCATGCTTGCCAATCGCCAAAGACAGTTGATCTTCTAACACGAAGACTACCGCCTCTTTTTTGGTTTCATTAATATCCACTTTCAAAACTTTAGCTGGCGAAAGAGAAGCCGAGATAAATTTTGAAACATCATCATTCCATAAAATGATATCAATTTTTTCTCCCGCCAATTCATCAATCACCGCTTGTACCCGCGTACCTTTTTGTCCCACGCAAGATCCAATTGGATCAATCCCACTTTCTGAAGATGCTACAGCAATTTTTGTTCGTTCACCAGCTTCGCGCGCAATTGATTTTATCTCCACTGTTCCCGCAAAAACTTCTGGCACTTCCAATTCAAAAAGTTTCTTGATAATCTCCGGATTAGTTCGGCTAAGTGTGATTCCCGGACCTTTGGTGCCAGCATCCACTTTTTGCAAATAAACTTTTATCCTCTGTCCCATTCGATAATTTTCTCTTTCAATTTGTTCACTAGGAAAAAGCACACCGACTGATTTTCCTAAATCGACAAAAATATTTTTTCCTTCCACTCTTTGCACTACACCGTTTATAATTTCTCCTTCCTTGTTTTTATATTCATCATACATTGCATCTCTTTCCGCTTCACGAATTCGCTGAATAATAACTTGCTTGGCAGTTTGCGCCGCCACTCGGCCATAATCACTTTTCTGTTCCAATTCCGTTTCAATAATATCTCCCACTTTGGCAGATTTTTTTATTTTCTTGGCTTCTTCCAGCGTCAAATCTCTTTCCAAATTAAATCTCGGCAATCGCTCCTCCTCTGAAGCATCCGCGGACTCTGCAAAATGAACAGGTTTAGATCTATCCGCTTTATCGGCGTCCTTATCCGCTTCATCCGCGTCTGTAGGAAATTCTCGCATTGTTTCATCTACCACTTCCTTGACTAGAAAAAATTTCGCTCCACCCGTAAGCTCATCAAATTCAGAACGGATATTTTGCCCGCGCTTGCCATAATCTTTTTTATACGCCGCCGAAAGCGCCGCTTCCACTGTTTCAATCACTTTCTCCTTAGGAATTCCTTTTTCTTCACAAAGCGCGGAAATAGCCGAGCTAAAATCGCCGACTCGTCCGCCAGAATTATTTTCATCTTTTTTTTGCTTTTTTTTAGGCATATTATTATTTACGAACTACGAAATAAACGAAATACGAAAAATTCATATTAATTTTATTTTCGTACTTTCGTATTTAGTATTAATTTCGTATTTCGTAAGGGTTTATTATTAAAAAAGGTTCGCTCACGCGAACTCCACTACTGTACTACCTTACATTTAGATACTAGCAAACTAAACGCCTTGCGTCAAGGACTAGTCTCTTCCAATACAGAATGTCCCCCCAAATGAGTTTCGGTTTCTAACGCAAGATGACCCCCGAAATGAGGGTC
>MFSE01000030.1 GCA_001784805.1 Candidatus Moranbacteria bacterium RIFOXYA12_FULL_35_19 | reverse complement strand
TTTCAATATTGGTCCGGATAAATTTACCATTCCTGGATTTCAAGGAAGCGGAGAAGAAAAATATGCTAAATTTTATGCCAAATCGGAAGAAGCGATGAAGGGCGGTGGAAGTGGAGATCAGACGGCTAATTATATAACAGATGAGGATATTAATTCAGCCAAGACAAAAATACTTACCAATTTTAAAGAAGAAATAAAAAGAAAATTGGCGGAAGCGTCAGGAGAAGAAGCCATTATTTTAGAAGATGCTATAAAAGAAGAAGAGCCGGTTTATAAGTTATCCAATTCCAGTGGAGATGTGGCGGATTCTTTCGAGATTACTATTCAAACCAAAGTCAAGGCAATTATTGTGGCAAAAAAAGATATAAATGAGATAGCTTCTAAAATGATAGCCAAAGCCAAAAATGGTGCAATCAATATAGATAACAATTCGATAAAATTTGATTTTGGAAAAGCTAATACAGATTTTACGGCGGGAACTATCGATATTAAATTTCATGCTGTTGGGGAAATTATTCCTAATTTGGATTTGGAAGCGATAAAAAAAGAAATTATGGGGAAAAATAATGAGGAATTGTCTGCTTATTTAAGTACTTTTTCTAATATAAAAAATGCTAATGTGGAGTATCAGCCGTCTTTTATAAACAGCAAAATACCTTCGATAGCAAACCGAGTAGAGATAGTACTTGACAAGTAAACCAAGAAGCGATAATATAGGGAGGAAGTTTTAAATATAAATAGAGGGAATTTTCTGTTATCAGGAATTTGGATTGTATTTTAGTCCCAAGGCGTAAGGCGTTTTTTGCCAGCCTTGAAAAATTCCGTCTATTTTTTTGTTGCTCTCTACGAATTACGAATCAATACGAATGTACGAAATACGAAGAATAAAGAAAAAGAAAATATAATTTATATTTAATAAGATAATTCTTTTTATGGTTCAAGATAAAGAATTGATAAAATTAGAAGGGGAAGTGATTGAAAATTTGCCGAGTACGACTTTCAAGGTTAGATTAGATAATGGACATGAAATTTTGGCTCACATTTCTGGAAGAATGAGAGTGAATTATATTCGTCTTATTCCCGGAGACAGAGTTATCGTAGAAATGAGTCCGTATGACCTAACTAAGGGTCGGATAACGCAAAGACTTAAATAGCGAATAAGTCGCGAATGCAAAAACAAATGAATTCGAATGCATTTGTATAAACATTAGCGATTATTAGAATTCAATGAAAGTAAGAGCATCAGTGAAAAAAATTTGCGATAAATGCAAAGTCGTTAGACGGAACGGAAAAGTTTTTGTTATTTGTTCTAACCCAAAACATAAACAGCGCCAAGGATAATTATTTACGAACTACGAAATTAATACTAAATACGAAAGTACGAAAGTGGAGTTTAATTGTTTCGTATTTCGTTAATTTCGTAGTTCGTAAATGAAAGGCATAATTAAATACTTAAATTTAAATTAGTATGCTCAGGATTTCAGGAGTTAATATTCCGGATGAAAAAAGAATAGTTATTTCTCTCACCTATATTTATGGAATAGGTAATTCTTGTGCGTCTAAAATTTTGCGCGAACTTAAGATTTCTGAAGATAAAAAAACAAAAGATCTTAGTGATGATGAGCAAAATAGTATCAGGAATTATGTGGAAAAAAGAGTAAAATCCGAAGGAGAATTGAGACACGAAGTGAGAAATAATATAAAAAGACTCAAAGAAATCAGCTGTTATCGCGGAACGCGTCATCAAAAAGGTTTGCCAACCAGAGGCCAAAGAACTAAAACGAACAATCGAACTGTACGCGGAAATGTTAGAAAAACAATGGGCTCCGGAAGAGTGAAGACGGAAAAAACATAGAATTACGAAATACGAAAGTAATACGAAATACGAAAGTACGAAAATTAAAATTAAATACAAAAATATATCTAAAACTATTTCGTATTTCGTTAATTTCGTAGTTCGTAAAAGAAATAATTATGGTTGAAGAAAAAAAATTAAAAACTGAAGAGAAAAAAGAATCGGAAACAAAGCCTGAAGTTTTGGCGGTGGAAAAATCGAAGGGAACGGAAGAGGTAGTTGAGAAAAAAGTCAAAAAAGCAAAAAGACAAATTTCCAAAGGCCGAGCGATGGTTAAGTGTTCTTACAATAATACGATGGTGAGTATTTCTGACGCAACCGGTGGAGTGCTGGGATGGGCAAGTTCAGGAATGCTTGGTTTTAAGGGCGCAAAAAAAGCTACGCCTTATGCTTCTACTCAAGTAGTAGCAAATGTGAGTGAAAAAGTGAGAAAATATGGAATTAAGGAATTAGAAGTATTTGTTAAAGGAGTGGGTAGTGGGCGAGAAGCTTCTATTCGAGCGTTGGCTAACAATGGATTTGATTTAATATTAATTAAGGATGTAACCCCAATTCCGCATAATGGATGCCGGGCAAAAAAACCACGCAGAGTATAATAATGCGATGCAAATCTACGCGAGGCGGGCGAATGTTTATAATTTGCAGGAAATAAATTAATTTTTATGGCTAGAGATACACAAGCAAAATGTAGAAAATGTAGAAAGGCCGGAGAAAAACTTTTTCTTAAAGGCGATCGTTGTAATGGTACTAAATGTGCTATGATTAAGCGCGCTTATGGACCGGGGATGCATGGTAAAAAGATAAAACGGGGACTTAGTGAATACGGAATGCAACTGATGACCAAGCAAAAAATCAAAAGAATTTATGGAATTTTGGAAAAGCAATTTAGAAATCATTTTGAAGAAGTGAAAGGCAAAAAAGGAATTACGGGAGATTTGCTTTTAGCTCGATTGGAGATGCGTTTGGATAATGTAGTGTACCGAATGGGTTTGGCAAGTTCCAGAGCGCTAGCGCGACAATTAGTCAATCACGGATTGATCAGTGTCAATGGGAAAAAAGTTTCTATTCCTTCTTATGAAGTCAAAACAGGGCAGACAATCGGAATAAATAATGCTAAGCAAGAAAGAAATTATTTTAAAAACATCGAACAATTATTAAAAAATAAAAAAGATTTTCCTTCCTGGATATTTTTTGACGGTGCTAAGAAAGAAGGAAAAATTATAGGCAATCCTCAAAGAAATGAAATCGGAACAAATATCGATGCGCAAGTTGTGGTAGAATATTATTCAAGATAAAATTAAAATATTTACGAACTACGAAATTAACGAAATACGAAATGAAATTCATTAGTATATTCGTAAAAAATTCGTAATTCGTAAAGAAAATTTATGCAAATAATGCTTCCTAAAAAACCTAAGTATACCTCTATTGATAACAAAACCGCCAATTTTGAAATTGACGGCTGTTATCCAGGATATGGCACAACGCTGGGAAATGCCTTGCGTCGAGTGCTTCTTTCTTCTCTTTCTGGAGCAGCGATTGTTTCAGTGAAGATAAAAAATGTCAAACACGAATTTTCTACCATTCCGAATGTAGCGGAAGATGTGATTCAAATTATTCTTAATCTGAAACAAATTAGATTCAAACTGCACAGTCAAGAAAATGTGAAAGTAAGCTTGAAAGTTAAGGGAGAAAAAAAGATTACTGCTTCTCAAATTGAATGTTCTTCGAATGTTGAAGTGGTTAATGGAGACGCTTACATTGCTTCCATTACTAGTCCGAAAGGAGAAGTTGAAATGGAAATGGAAATTTCCAGCGGAATTGGATATATTCCCGTTGAACAGCAAGATCGTGAGAAAAAAGAAGTGGGCGTGATTGCGATAGATGCTATTTATACTCCAATTCGAAGAGTCAATTATACTATTTCCAACACTCGGGTGGGAAAAAGAACTGATTTTGAAAAAATAAATTTAGAAATAACTACTGATGGAAGCATCGCACCGGAAGAAGCTTTTTCTAGAGCAACGGAAATCCTAGTAGAACAATTTTCCAAACTCAAAGAATTTGAAAAAGCCGGCAAAGAAGAAGAAAAGAAGAAGGATGAGGTTGTAGCTCAAGAAAATCCAGCTAAGAAAGCTGAATCAAAAAAGGAAGAAGCGGATTCTTCTAAAATTGAAATAACTGAATTGAAAAATCTTTCCACTCGGACAATCAATGTTTTAGAAAAAGCGAAGATAAAAAATGTTGGTGATATCGTAGCTCTCAATGAAACAGAGCTTTCCGAATTGGAAGGAATGGGCGCAAAGGGGATAAAAGAAATCAAAAAGGCAGTAGGCGATTTCGGGTTGAATTTAAAGAAAGCGGAGTAAGCTAACTTAGTAATTTGTAAGATTTACACGCATGCAACATCAAAACAAGACAAAGGAATTTGGCAGAACAACAGATCAAAGAAGGGCGTTATTCAAAACAATGCTCGGCAGTTTGATTATGGAAGAAAAAATCAAGACAACGGAAGCTAAGGCTAAGGAATTAAAGACTAAAATTGACAAAATTATCAATAAAGCCAAGAAAGGTCGGGAGGAATCAAAAAAACTTGGCGTGAGAAAAAATTTGATAAAATATATTCCAGAAATAGCGATTAAAAAAATATCAGGAGAATTTTTGAATAAATTTGAAAAAAGAAATAGCGGATATACGAGAGTTATAAAATTGGCTCCAAGAAAAAGCGATGGCGCCAGAATGGCAATAATTGAACTTATATAATTATGAAAACGATCAATAGAAAATATAATTTATTTGATGCGGAGAAGGAAACCCTTGGGCGGATGGCAACAAAAATTGCGACGGTTCTTCGTGGAAAAAATAAGGCGGATTTTACTCCTAATATTGACGGAGGAGATTTTGCAGTGGTGATAAATTCTGATAAATTGCAAGTGACGGGCAACAAGATGGAAGGAAAAATCTATCATTATTTCAGCGGATACCCAGGAGGAATCAGAAGTGTAAAACTCAAAGATCAAATGGAAAAAGATTCCACCAAAGTTATCCAGTCAGCGGTTTATGGAATGCTACCGAAAAATAAATTGAGAAATCCAATGATGAAAAGATTGCTTATCTATAAAGATGAAAAACATCCGCACAAAATAAATTAATTTTTTGAAATTATATTATGCCAATAAAGAAAACTATAAAAAAAGAAGAAAAAAAAGTTAAGGAAGAAAAAACAACCAAACAAGGTAAGTATTTTTATGCGGTTGGAAGAAGAAAAACTGCTATTGCTCGAGTAAAACTTTTTTTGGCGGATGCTTCGGCGCAAAATAATTTGCTTGTGAATGGAAGAAAATTTGAAGAATATTTTCCAATAAGTCGGATGCGTGATTCGGCAAAAGCCCCACTATCTCAAGCTGGAGAAGGTGTAAGATTCAATGTCGAGGCAAATGTTTCCGGTGGCGGGATAAGAGCTCAAGCGGATGCGATAAAACTTGGAGTGGCTAGGGCGATGGTGGTTTTTAATAGTGAATTGAAAAAATCCTTAAAGGGCAAAGGATATTTGACACGCGATCCAAGAGAAGTGGAAAGAAAAAAACCAGGACTCAAAAAAGCCAGAAAATCCCCACAATGGGCAAAACGGTAGAAACATTTTGTGGTTTAATTTTTGCAATAAAGTTTGTAATAAAAAAGACGGGAATCAACCCGTCTTTTTTTTGTTTGAAAGAATAAAAATTATTTTTTGGCTTTTTTCTTCTTGGAAACTACTTTCTTTATTTCCGCTTTGGTTTTGACTGTTTTTTCTTTCTTTTGTATCAAGACAGCTTTTTTGGAAGCGGTTTTTTCTGCCATCTTTTTGAAACGGTCAACTCGACCAGTAGAGTCGAGAACTTTTTGTTTACCGGTATAGAGCGGATGGCAAGCGCCACAAATTTCAATTTTCATTTCCGGAATGGTTGAGCCGGTTTTGATGATACTGCCACAAGCGCAAGTTATTTTAGCGTCAGAGTGGTATTTGGGGTGGATGTTTTTCTTCATAATTTCCTTACGAATTACGAATTTGTACGAATATACGAATTACGAATTCAGTTATTATTGTTTATTTACTAAGGTAGCCTAACATGCAATTAGGAAATTGACAAGAGAGAGAGGAACTGATATATTGAATAAGTCGTTTTATTGTGCAATAGAACGGCTAAAACACATACTTTCTTTGGATTTCGTCCTGATCCCGAAATTGGGATTTTAGGAATCCGGCTTTTTGATAAGTAAAAAGAAAGTAGCGGATTAATTAATTAAGGAAAAAATAATGGAAAAAAATAACAATGGATTGGCCACAGAGGCTGATCAAAAAAATCCTGCTAAACAGCCGGTGGTTGATTGTTTTTCTGATTTGGATTTTTCCAAATTGGAAATCAGCGTGGAGAATATGTTCAAGGGAGGGGTGCATTTTGGACACCATAAGTCGAGAAAAAATCCAAAAATGAATCAGTATGTTTTTGCCACCAAAGAAGGCATTAACATTATAAATTTGGAAAAAACGAAAGAGAAGCTCGAAGAGGCAATGGACTTTATCTCAAAAATTATTTCAGAAAATCAAGAAGTGCTTTTTATCGGCACGAAAAAACAAGCCAAAAAAATTGTGGAAGCAGCTGCGAAAAAATGTGGTATGCCATATGTCACAGAAAGATGGCTAGGAGGAACTTTCACGAACTTTTCAATTATTTCTTCTCGAACCAAATATCTTCGAGAGGGATTGGAAAAACAGAAAAATGGAGAATATGGAAAATATACCAAGTTTGAACAAATGAAAAAAGCGGAAGAACTGGCAAGATTGGAAAATAAAATGGGTGGAATAAAGAATATGACAAAACTTCCCGGTGCGATTTTTATCGCTTCCGCCATAGAAGATTCTTTGGCGCTGGATGAAGCGGTGAATAGAAATATTCCCGTAATAGCTTTGACAGATACTAATATTGATCCGTCAAAAGTTGATTATCCTATTCCTGCCAATGAAGACGCAGTGTCATCTTTGAAACTGATGCTATCTTATATCGTCAAGGCGGTTTTAGAAGGCAAAGAAAAAAGAGGGGAAATTAAAAATGAAATTAAGGAAGATAAAGGTTAATCTTTACTAATTACTAATTTTGTACGAATATACTAATAAAAAATTCGTACATTAGTATATTAGTAAGTGATTAGTAATTCGTAAATATGTTAGAACAAATAAAAAAATTAAGAGAAAAAACTGGAGCGGGGATGGTGGATATAAAAAAAGCTTTAGAAGAAGCTGGTGGAGATGAAACGAAGGCGATTGAAGTGCTTCGAAAAAAAGGACAAGAAAAGGCGCTAAAGAAAACAGAAAGAACAACGCAAGAAGGGGTGGTAGTGAGCTATATCCATTCCAATAGTCGAGTAGGCGCTATAGTCAAACTTCTTTGCGAAACTGATTTTGTAGCCAGAAATGAAGAATTCAAACAGCTCGCCCAAGAAATTGCTATGCACATCACTGCGATGAACCCTAAATATATCAAGCCGGAAGAAGTGGAAGAGGCAGTTGTTTCTTATGAGAAAGAAATTTGGACCGAACAGTTGAAAAATGAAGGCAAGCCGGAAAAATTAATTTCCAATATTCTTATCGGCAAAGAAAAAAAATTCCGAGAAGAATTAGCTCTCTTGTCCCAGCCTTATATCAAAAATCCTGATCAAACAATTGAAGAATTGATAAAAGAAAAAATCGGTAAGATTGGCGAAAATATTCAAGTGGGAGAATTTCGTCGTTTAGAGTTGTGAGATTATCATTAGGAAAAACTTATGAAAAATATTCTAGTTTCCATATATTCTTGGGAAAATCCTAAATTGTATAAAAGCAATTTCGAGTTGAAAAAAGAGGATAAGGTTATCGTGCCGATGGAAAATGGAAACGAACTGGGAATAGTTTTGGTCAGTGATGTTAAGGCTTGTGATAAGCCGGAAGAAGAAATAGTGCGAATGGCAACCGAACGGGATATCAAGACTTATGAAAAATACGAAAAAGAAAAAGAAATAATTTTGAATAAATGTCGGGAAGAAGTGAAGGGGCAAAATTTGTTGATGAAAGTTATTGATGCCAAGATTAGTCTGGATGGAAAGCAAGCAATTTTTGTTTTTACGGCTGATGGTCGAGTGGATTTTCGGGAATTGGTCAAAGTTCTTTCTAAGGAGATAAAAAAATCCATCCGAATGCAACAAATTGGCAGTCGAGATGAAGCGAGAAAACTGGGCGGGTTTGGAATTTGTGGTTGCGAGCTTTGTTGCGTTAGATTTCCGGGAAGTATCCCAAGTATCACTACTGATATGGCGCGCGCTCAACAAATCGCTCATCGTGGAACAGAAAGGATTTCGGGACTTTGTGGAAGACTGATGTGTTGTCTGGCTTATGAAGCCGAGCAGTACCGAATTCTTTTGGAAGGAATGCCAGAAATTTATAGTATTATAAATACTAAAGAAGGGAAGGGCACGGTGGTAGAAGTGAATGCGATAAGTCAAGAGATAAAAATAAAATTGGAAACTGGCAAATATATCAGTATAAAAAAAGAAGATATGATAAGTCACTAAAGAATTAAAATTTTTTCGAAATTAAACTCGAACCCTGAATTTCCTTGCCAAAAATTTCCCTCAATCAAAGGCTACCAAAGGAAATTTTTGGAGGAAATTCGGATTCTCAAACAAAAATTTCTCAAAAATTTTAATTCTTCAGTGGTTTCTATTAAATAATAGTATGCGAACATCTATGTTATATTCGATAATCCCACCTATTCTTATCGTGATAAGTTTAGCTGGAATAATTATATTTTTGATAAAAAAAGCGCCGGCAGTCGCTAGGTTGGAGGAGAATATTTTGGCGTCAGATGGGACGGTTGAAAAAAAGAAAAGTTTTTTTGCGAGATTTAAAAAAAATGAAAATGGGCAATGCGGAAAAGATTTCAAGCAAAAAATGCTTTTATTTTTGGAAAAAAGAGTGGCGAAAACAAAAGTTATGTTTTTGAAATTGGAAAATTTTTTCAGCGCTTGGGGAGAATCAATTCGAAATAAAAGAAAAGCAAGAGAGGAAGAAAATAATATTCAATTATCAGAAATCTCCGAAGAAAAAAATATTTTGGAAAATATTCCAGCGTTTGAAAAAGAAGAAGTAATAGAAAAAAAGGAAAAAAGGGAAATTTTTGAAAAAATATTAGTCGAAAGAATTGCAGTTAATCCCAAAGATATTGAAGCTTATGAAAGACTGGGGGAGTATTATTTAGAAATTGAAAATTTGAATTATTCCAAAGAATGTTTCAAGCAAGTGCTTAAACTTAATCCACAAAACAGAAGCGTTAAAAATAAAATGAGAAAATTGGAAAGAATGCTGGGTAAATAAAATAAAAGCCGATGTAGCTCAATGGTAGAGCAACTCTTTTGTAAAGAGAAGGTTGCGGGTTCAATTCCCTCCATCGGCTCTAGAATAAAAAAATGCATATAAAAACAAAAGGATATATTGCTGAAATATATGTTACTGCTAGATTGATAGAAGATGGGTGGCGTGTATTGAATCCGATTGGTGAAAATAATCGTTATGATTTAGTTGCTGAACGCAGCGGAAAATTTATTAGAATACAAGTTAAGTATGCAACTCCAAAAAATGGAGCGTTAAATATAAATTGCAGAAGTAGCAATAATTGGTCAGTTTTGCATTATTCTCCAAAAGATATCGATGTAATAGCAGCTTTTAATCCTAAGGATAAATCCATCTATTACATACCTTCCGATAAAATAAATAAAACATTATTTAACATAAGAATTAAGCCCACAAAAAATAATCAAAAATCAAAAATTAATTTATCAAAAGATTTTGTAAATTTAAAATAAAGTAATAAGGGGTGTGTCGCATAGTGGCAATTGCTCGTGACTGTAAATCACGCGCCGTAAGGCTTCGCAGGTTCGAGTCCTGCCGCACCCACGGAGAATTTTAGCCGTTGTAGCTCAGCCGGTAGAGCATTTCCATGGTAAGGAAAAGGTCCGCAGTTCGATTCTGCGCAACGGCTCAAAGCTACAATAATAAATAATAACAAATAATTTAATTTTATGGCACGAGAAAATATTGCGAAAATGAAATGCGAAGCTTGCAAGACAGTCAATTATTTCACAACCAGAAATAAAAAAAAGCTTAAGGAAAAATTGGCGATGAAAAAGTTTTGCAAGAAATGCAGAAAGCACACGATGCATAAGGAAACGAAATAAGTGTCATCCTGAATTTATTTCAGGATCTGCGGGCGTAGTGAAGTGGTATCACAACAGTCTCCAAAACTGTTTTCCCAGGTTCGAGTCCTGGCGCCCGTGCATTGAAGATTCGAACTATAAAGAGGCTTGAAAAAGGCCTCTTTTTGGTTTTAACTTTTTGTGATTTATATATAAGGATATAGTAAATTAGAACTTTTTGTGGTAGAATAAAAATGTAAAAATAAATATACAACAAAATGGAGAACAACAAAATAGAATTTGATTCGCAAACATCAAATAATAAAAAAGAAGGACTTGGCAGATTTTATTTAGCTTTAACTGTGATTATTATTATTATTAACTTACTTCTTTTTGGGTATGCTTCAACCTTACCTCCTGGAGTCGGAATGGCATTTATTTTTTTTGTACCGTTTATTTGGGCATCATGGGTGATTGCTATAGGTATTTTTATTTGGATGGCTATAAAATATAGCAGGGAAAAATCCAATATGTACTATTTAGACAAAATAACATTTTATATATTATTAGTCATCCTTCTTTCTTCTGGCGTACCGGCCGTTTATAAGGTAAGCTCAGGCAATATAATTAAAGAATTAATTATTGATCGCCAGCAACGTAGCGAGAGAAAAGTGGCATTGGTGGATTTGGCTGTAAAAGATATTAATTACACTTACAATAATTTTATTAATATTAAATTTTGCAATGATGCTAAAATTCAGCGAAGCTCCTTTGCTGGTTTTTTTTCAATTAGTATTAAATCAGATAAAAATTCAAACTTTGTCCTTAAAGAAAACTCTGCACCGATAGCAGGAGGATGTACTGAGAAAATAGTTTCACCTAGTTCGCTCGGAATAGGGATAGGTGACACCGCAAGTGTTACGGTTATAATGGATTCAGAAAATGAGATAGCTGAAATCACAAAAGAAAATAATAAAATGACCAAAAAAATTGTTTTTGGAAAAAGGCAAGGGGAATGTCTTGAAACAGATGAAGGTAAAGATTTTTATAAAAAAGGGATGGTGAATGGTAGTCTTGATTGTTGTAAAAAAAATTTGAGCGATCCCGATTGTTCATCTCAAGGTCAGTATATAATTGAAAATTATTGCGAAAATGAGAAACTAATAAAGGAAACATACGAATGTCCAAATGGATGTACTGATGGAGCTTGTGTTGAATAATAATTAGCTACATTTTTAAATCAGGAATATAAATATATTTATTATTCTTCTCAAATAAAGTTCTAACGTCCTTCACTAGCCCGTGCTCTGAAACTCAAGGCTTAATTTAGCCTTGTTTTTTATAGGGGCAGTAGGAGGCTAGAACTTATTGTGATAGAATCTAAGATATGGATTTAAAAATAAAAAAAATTGAAGATCTAGGTTACAATTCATTTTTCGAATCTAATCGCGTGAAACTCGGATTAGACATTTTTCAAATTGCTCGGGTAATTGCTGAATATAAAGAAGCTTATAAAGTTAAAAATATCAATGGTGAATATTTAGCAAAAATAACGGGTAAACAAATTTTTAAAGCTTCCTCCAGAGAGGATTATCCGGCCGTAGGTGATTGGGTAGCGATTTCTGAATTGGAAGAAGGTAAAGCGATAATTCACAATATATTACCAAGGAGAACGGTTATAAAAAGAAAATATAGCAGTAAAAATGAAATCCAAATAATAGCGACAAACATCGATGTAGCTTTTGTCATTGAATCAGTAGATAGAGATTATAATTTGAATCGTCTTGAAAGATATTTTGCTATAGCAAATGATGGGGGCATAAAACCTGCTATCATACTAAATAAAATAGATTTAATTTCTAAAGAAAAATTATATTTAAAAATTTCTCAAATAAAAAATAGGTTCGAAGATATTGATGTTATTCCAACTAGCACCTTGACTGAGGAAGGACTAAATGAATTAAACATATATATAGAAAAAGGAAAAACATATTGTTTTCTTGGTTCATCTGGTGTAGGAAAATCTTCCTTGATAAATAAGTTGATTGGTAAAAATGAAATAAAAATTGGAGATATTAGTTTGTGTTCAGGTAGAGGAAAACATACAACCACCGCAAGAGAAATGTATTTTTTGGCTCAGGGTGGTATGGTAATAGATAATCCTGGGATGCGAGAAGTTGGCATGACTGATACAAACGCTGGAATAGATAATTTATTTGATGAAATAACAGTTCTTGCTAAAAAATGTAAATTTATTGATTGTACTCACATTCACGAACCTGGGTGCGAAGTATTATCTACAGTAAAATCGGGCATATTAAATAAGGATAAATATTCTAATTATATTAGCTTAAAAAAAGAAGCCGAATATTTTGAAATGACTAAACTTGAAAAAAAGGAAAAAGATCAACAATTTGGAAGATTTGTGAAAAAAGCTAAAGAAGATTTAAAAAAATATAAACACAAAGATTATAGCGTTTAGCTTGGTTGGTTTAATTATGTTTTGCTTAAGTTGTGTATAAAAAAACATCCAAAAAAAGTGTTTTTTTGTGAAAAAATAAGTTTGGGTGTAAAATGTAGGTGGGTAGGCAGATACCCACCTAAATAAGTATTTATCCAAAAATATGCCAAGTGGAAAATCAAACGAAAAAAATATTCGTAAACTTGCCAAGATCGGCAAGCAATCCGTGGGCGTGACACTTCCAATTGAAGATGTTCGTGCGCTTGGTTGGAACAAGAAGCAGAAATTGGTTGTCAAAAGAATACACGGCGGATTTACAATCAAAGATTGGAAGAAATGAAATTGAAAAAATAATTTTTCATAATTTTTTTATGTATAAATATACTAATCCAACACCAATAATTATAAAGCTAATAGACGAACTGGGCTTTAGTTTAAGACAAAAGGCCACTGAATATATAAAAGAAAATCAAAATAGAACAGGTGCAGAAAGAGGAAGTTCTGAAGAACAAGGTTTTGGAGCATTAGCAGAAATTGTTATGCGAAACCATTTTGAAATGCCGGAAATAAATCCAGCCGAACATCCTTTGGCTTATGACATATTGCTTCCTACGGGAGTGAAAGTTGATGTTAAGTGTAGGGGTGGATCGTTGCCATTCAAAGAAGAATACCTAAGTAATGATGAAATTCCAAGGGAAGCCAAACATAATTTTTTTGCACGGCAAGTTTTTGATGATAATTTAGATACAGATATTTATTTATTAACTCATCTTGAAACGCCAAGTGATAGAATTTTACCAGGAACAAAAAGACAAAGAAAATGGATTTTGTATATTTGTGGTTGGGTTTCAAAAGAAAGAGTTAAAAGGGAGGGAGTATATTTGCCAAGAAGATCGTTGACGGAGCAGGGAAACACTTGGTTTACTTATCGTGGTCAAGAAATAGAATTTTATAATAAAAATATAAATGGCCTGAAAGATTTAAAAGAATTGTTGGAAATTGATAATGATGATGTGGAAAGAGATAAAAGTAGAAAAGGTGATTTAAATTTAACCTCGGTTGATGCTATTAGAATAGCCTATGATTTAATTGGCAGAGGAGTTTTGAAAGAAAATCACTTGGAATTTATAAAAAAACAAACAAAAATAAGTAAAATAGTAAAACCCATTCTCAATCCTAACCAATATTTTCATCTCCTAGCTTGGCTAAAAGATAACAAACAAATATCAGAGGAGGAATTAAAAAAAGCTTCCACTATTTTGAAAGAGGAACCTTACGAAGGTATTTAGGAAGGATTAATATTTTTTGTTCCTAATTTTTTTTCTGCTTCTCTTATTCTTTGATGGCAGATTTTTATATAATCAGTTTTTTCTTTTCTGTGTAAATAAACCTCTTCATTTTTTTCTATTCCAATAAATTTCCTTTCTTCTAAAACTGCCGAAACAAGAAAACTCCCACTGCCACAGGTGTTATCTAAAATAATTTCACCGGGCCTTGTAAATGTTTTTATTAAATAGCTTCCCAAGTCTAATGGTTTTTGAGTTGGATGATAGGTAGTGCCTTCACTTTCTGCTGTTTTGAAATAAATCACATCGGTAGGGTATCTTTCTCCTTCACTCTTAACTTCAATTGAATTAAAATCTCCATAACTTCCAGTCAGTTGATTTTTTCTGAAGCCTTTATTGTATGGTTCTCCTTTAGTCATTTGCGGATTATATAGAGGTTGTTTTTTATAAAATATACAAATATCCTCATGCTTTCTTAGAGGTTGTTTTTTTGCATTCAGAAAATTAGTTGATTTTGATTTAATCCAAACCATTTTATATTTAAATAATTTTTGATTAGAGAGAATTAGTTTCGCGGTAAAAACTCCTTGAGCAGTTAAGGCAATAACTCCATCATCCTTAATTATCCTTTCATATTCTTTCCATAATTTTTCTAGAGGGATAATGCTATCCCAATGATTTTGAGTAAAACCATATGGTAAATCACAAAGAATCATATCGATGGAATTTGCAGGAAAGTTTTTCATTATTTCAAGACAATCTCCTTGTATTACTTTATTAATATAATTATCAATTCCTTTTTTCTTTAGGGTTAATAATTTAACTTCTCTCTTTTCAGTATTATTAGCAAAATTTCCATTAAACTTTATTATATCTATAAAAATTCCTTGGATTGCGAAAGGCCTATCATTTTTTATAATAATAGGTTTAATTTTTTTGTTAGCAGGTTGTAATCTAATTGTTCCTTTTTCTTTATAAAATTTTTTCAGTGTCGTTTCATTATTATCAATTAAAGCCACAACCTTCTGTCCATTTTCAGCAGTATTTTGTTCTTTAATTAAAACTATATCCCCATCATTGATATTTTCATCAATCATGCTATCGCCAGCTACTCTTAAAGCATAAAAATTTCCGTTTTTTGGAAATATATTATTTGGAATTGCGATAGTTTCTTTTTCGGCAATGGTTTCAATTGGCTGTCCGGCAGCGATCGTACCTAATAATGGAACTTCAACTAAATTTGAAATTGATTTAACTAGTTCAATACTTCTTGCGCCATATTCATTTTTTATAATAAATCCCTTTTTGATTAATTCTTTAATGTGCTCGTGTATCGTAGAAATAGCCTTTAATTTTAAGTGTTTTTTAATCTCCTCAAAAGTAGGTGATATACCATTTTTTTTAATATATCCTTTTAAGAAGTCGTAAATTTGTTTTTGGCGCTTAGTTAGGGTAGGCATGAAATTGACAAAATTTATTGGTTTGTTATAATTTTATTATACCCGAAGATTACCCGAAGGTCAAGAGAGGGATTAAAGGGGTCAATTGCCTTTTTTGAAAAACCATAAAAATTTCGAAGGCGGGTAGGCAGATACCCACCTAAATAAGCAATATCCTTTGGAGGCTGAACCTCCTTGAGGTGTACAAAGGGACAATTTAAAGATGAATGTTAATTCAAGATTGCGCATATTTTTTAAAAGGTATATAATTTAATTGAAGTTTATAAAATAAAAAGGGGTTAAAAATAAGTATGAAAAATAAAAATAAAATAAATAAAAGTATTGTTATTTTTTTAGCGAGTATTATTTTATCTTTTGGGTTTATTATTTTTCCTCGCGATGCAAAAGCAGCCGATCCTTCAATTTCTGTCTATGATATGGTAACTTCGGACACCACTCCTATTGTCAGAGGAACGGTTAGTGATCCCACTGCGACTGTTTCAGTGGCGATTATCGGGTTTGTTGATCGAACAGCGACAGTCGCCGGAGATGGAAGTTGGAGTTTGCAAATAACCGCAGGTGAAGCATTAGCAACAGGAGAAGATTATTATGCTATTGGAGTCGCTTCTGTTATCGAAGGTGAGTTGGTTGATGATACCGCTTTTGCTTATGTGGATGAAAATTATCCTTTGGAATTTTATTATGAAGAAAGTGATGATACTTTGATGACTTCGCTGGTTTTGTTTCCTGAAGAATATACATATACTCCTGATGATGGTGATTTTTCCATTACTTTTCCGGCGGGAACGGAAGTCACAAAAACAGGCGGAGGAAGTTTTGACTTAGGCGAATGGTATAATGAAAGTGTTGATTTTAGCAACATAAGAGTTATTTTGGAACTTCGTTTTGGAGTGCCCAATGTTACATTGTCTTTTTCTCATGATATTATTATTACTTTTAATGTCGGCGAAGAATATGATGGGGAAAGTCTTAATATATTTTCCAGAAGTGATGGTGGCGATGATGGCTGGGAACCAATGGAAGTTAGTTGCGATGTTATAGATGGTAGCTGTACTTTTGAAACTGATCACGCTTCTTTTTTCGCGATTTCTCAAGATACTAGCATTGCTGAAACCGAAGAAGGAGAATTGGATGATGATGAAGATGATGATTCGGAAAAAGCTGATATTGACAGTTGGAAAGCTTATCGATATGAAGATTTGGATAGTAAATCTTGCCAAGATAAATTGAGATTGGAAATTAAGGGCGAACATTTTAGCGATGATGCCAAGGTTAAGATTGGAAGTCACGAAGCTTCTTCTGTAAAGAAAAAATCAAGCAAAAAATTGGTAGCTAAATTCTGTATGGATAATTTATTAAGTGGTCAAACCAGCCGAAATAAAACCATTAGTGTGACAAATCCGGATGCTGACACGGAAGAAGCGGATAAAAAAATAAATCTTAAAAATGTCGGTTATGATATGTCAGCGGAAGATTTCAATCCCCAAACATTGGAAGGAATAAAAAATATTCAAAAAATTCTTATTTTTCTGGGATTTTTAGACCAAAAATATATTACCGGATTTTATGGACCATTGACTACGGGGGCTGTCCAAAAATTTCAAGCGGATAATGGAATTTTGCAAACTGGCTATGTCGGACCGCTCACCAAAGCAAAGCTGGAAGAAAAAAATAAATAACAAATCAGTTCTAATGTCTTTTGCTACGGCATGCTGATGAAATTCAAACTAGAAAGAGGCTCAGGAAGCCTTTTTTTGGTTCTAACTTTTTAGCATTTAGTTTTTTGATACTGGCTTATTGACTTTAAAAATGATATACTCAATTTATCAAATATCAATATAAAAATAATGAAAAAAATACTGAAAATTATTTTTTTAATCATAACATTACTGATATTATTAACAGTTGGGTATTTTTTATATCAACTTTATGTTGTGCCAAAATTAACTAAACTTGATGTTCCAACAATTTCATATCCTCGCCAAAGCGTAGTTTATACATACAATATCCAGTCAAATGGCTCGACTGCTATTTTCGGTCAGGACATGCCTGCTGCACAAGTCACAATCGAGCTCGAAAAGGACATGAAAGCGATAAAATCAAGCGGTTTTGATGGAATGAAACTAAATTATAATTTTCAGGAAAATAATTATTTGGCCGATCGGATCGTCCTTAGAGCTTCTCAGCAAGGACTATATCCGATCAGTGTATTAACGGGTCATCGAATTAAGCCCAAAGATCGTGCCTTTACCTCTGAAGAAATGACAGAATGGCAAAAATTTGTCCGAGATTCGGTAAGCGCCAATAAAAATATTACCTACTTCTGGGAAATATGGAATGAGCCCAGCCTTGGTATGTTTAAATACGGCTCACCGGAAGAATATGTTCAACTTCTTGAAGCAACTTATCCGATAATCAAAGAAGCAAATCCCAACGCTAAAGTTGTCGCGACGCTTAGTGCTGAAGGCAGAGACAATACCGGTTTTGAAGATAAAGTTTTAGCTTTAGGTGGAGGCGATTATTTTGATATTTTAAGTTTCCATCCTTATGGAGCTAATCCGTATTTACAAGAAGATCAAATAATGAGCGCGATTGCTCGGGAGCAAGCGCTGGTTGCCAAATACAACAATAAGTGGTCGCTTGTCATCGGAGAAATTGGACAACCAACTAGTGAAGTTTCTGAAGAAGAACAAGCAAGATTAGGTAAATTCGTTTATTCTGAAGCGGCTAAAAACAAAATTCCTGTCACCTGGTATTATTGGAGTGATCAACGCCTGCCAAAAGGTTGGATGTGGTCAGAAGGAAACGCTAATTGGGGGCTGATTCGATTTGATGGCACAGAGAGGCCTATTTTTAATGCAATCAAGGAATTTTTAAAATAATAATATGAAAAAAATAATTATTATCGTATCGGTTTTGATTATTGTACTTTTGGGATTATTTGGACTTTACTCCAGAGGCGTTTTTAAAAAGATAGAGGAAGAAAGTAAAAATTATTCAAAAATAGAAATTCCCCGTGATGGAAAATTTGGTTTTTTGAGAAATGCTTTTGATATGGAGCTAGAAAAGATTGAAGATACAGGGGCGACTTGGCTGAGGCCAAATTTCGGCTACTTTGTTTGGGGGGCTATGCAAAAAAATGAGAGCGCACCAATTGATTTCTCCCAAACAGATGAATTGGTAAATCAAGCGCAAAAACGTGGGCTAAATCTTTCAGTCACACTTTTTCCTTTTGCCGATTGGGATCAAAAAGTGGATGGAGAAAAATGTAAAGTTTCAGAAAATGATGACATGCTTCCCAAGAGTAAGGGGGGGGTTACGACCCTAGGGTTACCATATTATCGTTGCAATCCTAATAATTGGACTGCTTATGAAAAATGGCTGACGGCGGTAGTGGAAAGATATGATGGAGATGGCAAAAATGATATGCGCGGACTGCAATCACCGATTATGCATTATGAAATTGGTAATGAACCTGATCTTACCTTAGGTGATGACCCCAACAATAAAGAAGGAATGGTTTTCTATCTAGGTACTCCGGAAAACTACGCCGAACTTCTGCAAAAATCATATAGGGTTATTAAATTAGCCAATAGCGATGCCCAAGTGCTTATCGCAGCCCCAGCCGGTGTTCAGTCGGAATTTATGCGATTTTGGGAACGGGTTTTTTTTATTCCAAAAATTTCTAATTATTTTGATATAGCCAATATCCACTGCATCTCCGCTCCCAATCAGGATAAAAATGATCCAAATTCTGTTAGCGCTGAAGATCTGAATGTTACGGCCTATAAAAATTTATTGGCGAAGTATAAAATTACAAAGCCAATCTGGGTAACCGAAGCGGAAAATGTTCAAGGAAATAATGTCGCGAAAAATGTTGATAGATTAAGGCAAAGTGTCAAGAATGCTTTAAAAAACGGAGCAGAAAAAATATTTTTTACCGGAGCGTCTTTTGCTAATGATCCGATGCGCTATACTTCAGAAATTTTGCTTAATGAAAAAAAATATTACACAAATATCATTTTGATGTTTAAATAAAATATGGAAATTGATAGAAGATTAAAAATAAGAAAGTGATTATACTTTCGGACATAAAGCAGGAATAAAAATGTAATTCTTTTTATTCTCAAAAATAGTTCTGATGTCCTTCACGACCCCATGTAAAGAAAAAAATCTTAAAGTTGTTAAAATTATTTAGTTGATATATTATAAGAATGGGAACTTAGCCCATTTTTGCGTTTATATGGAAAAAGAAGAGAAAAAATTTGATATTAGGAGTTTTTGGGTGAAAATCTGGAAACTTTTAGAGCCCAGCCAAAAGCAGATAAAAAATTTGCTGTTTTTGATAATGATCTTGGAAGGAATTAGGCTAATTGGGCCGTATCTTTTGAAAATTGCAATTGATAAAATTATAAATTTCAATTTAGCAGAAGTTGATTATATTTTAGGGTTGATTATTTTGATGTTTTTAATCAACCAATTTATTTCGATAGTTGATTATTTTGCCGATCGAAAAATTTTTGATATTTTGACAGATGTCATATCCTATTTGGCTAACAATGCTCATAGTAAAATGGTTTTTTTGAGTTTAGGATATCATGAAAAGGAAAATACCGGCAGTAAAATTATAAAAATTAGTCGGGGGATTGATAAGATTGACGGATTGTTCGGAAATTTTTTCTGGGAAGTGGCGCCAACAGTTTTTCAAATTATCCTAACTACCGCTACGCTTTTTTGGGTAAATTGGATATTTGGAATTATAATCTTAATTTTTGTTCCAGTGTTCGTTTTTTTGACCTTGAAAGTCAATAAGGCCGTTTTCCCTTTTAGAGTGAGGCGTTTTAACGAGCAGGAAACGGCCGCTGGGCTTATGACGCAATCAATAATAAATATCAATACTGTCAAATCTTTTGTGCAGGAATTGCGGGAATATCGTCAATTTGCTAAGGCTACGGAAAATGTTCGAAGTAATATTCTAAAAGAATTTGGTCAAATTTTAAAATATAATTTATGGCGAAATTTAGTGATTGATCTTGGTCGAGGTTTTGTTTTACTTTTTGGAATTTATCTTGTGATTAAAAGCGGAATTTCTGTGGGTAGTCTTGTTTTTGTTTATACAATTTCAGAAAAAGCGCTGGTTTCACTTTTTAGAATTTCTCGGCTGTATGATCGGATTATGGAATCTGGTGAAGCAGTAGAGAGACTTTATGATTTGTCGTTGGAAAAATCTGAAATTAAAAATATCAAAAATGGAATTAAGCCGAAATTAATAGAAGGTCGAGTTGAATTTAAGAATGTTAGTTTTATTTATCAGGAAAGTTCAGTTAAAGCTCTTGATAAAGTTAGTTTTTCAATTTCTCCAGATTCTGTAACGGCGCTGGTTGGTCCGTCCGGTGGAGGAAAAACAACCGTGGCTCGGATGATATATCGGCATTATGATCCAATAGAAGGAGAAATAATATTGGATAGAAAAAATTTGAAAGAATATGATCTATATGCTTTTCGCAAATTTATCGCAATTGTTCCGCAAGAAGTGGAAGTATTTAGTACGACTGTTAAAGAAAATATTTCTTATGCCAAACCGCGCGCTAGTTTTTCAGAAATTCAGGCAGCTGCGCGCATTGCCAACGCAGAAGAATTTATAAATAATTTGAAAGAAGGATATGACACAATGGTAGGCGAAAGAGGAATCAAACTTTCTGGCGGACAAAGGCAAAGATTGGGAATTGCGCGGGCAATTTTAGCTAACCCGCGAATTTTGATTTTTGATGAAGCCACCTCAAGTCTGGATTCCTATTCAGAAAAATTGATTCAGGAAGCGATGGAAAAAATTCGAAAAAATCGCACAGTGATTATTATCGCCCATCGATTGAGCACGATTAAAAAAGCGGACAAAATTATTGTTTTAGAAAATGGCAAAGTGGTGGAAGAAGGTAGTCATTTTGAACTTGCAAGATCCGAAGGAGGATTATATCAAAAGCTTATTAATTTGCAAAAAATGGGGGATGTGGAGTGAGGGTCGGGATGTGATTATTTTCTTTGCTAACTAACTCGAATTTGATTTTTCTAGCAAAAATTATTTTGACAACCAAAAGCTGAACAAAATAATTTTTGATAAAAATCAAATTCTCAAACATGAGTTATCAAAGAAAATAATCACATCCCTTAAATAAAATAAAAAACAGACTTAAAAAAAGTCTGTTTTTTATTTATAAGTATTTTTACTTTATTTCTTTTGTAATATCTTCAATCTTTATAATCTTACTTTCTTTTTCGTTTCTTTTTTTGATTTCGACTCCGCCGTTTTCCAAAGATTTTTTGCTCACAACGATGCGATAGGGAATACCAATAAGATCAGAATCAGCGAATTTTTCTCCGGCGGAAATCTCGCGGTCGTCATAGAGAACTTCAATGCTGTTTTTGACTAAAGCAATATAAATTTTTTGCGCTTCTTCGTTTTGAGAAAGACTCAATAAATGAACCTGAAATGGCGCAACTGCTTCCGGCCAGACGATTCCTTTTTCGTCGTTGTTGATTTCAGTGATAGTTCCCATGAGCCTAGAAATTCCTAGTCCATAAGAACCCATATAAACAAATTGTTCCTCACCTTTTTCATCGCGATATTTTAAATGGAAAGGCTCGGAAAATTTATAGCTTAAGGAAAAAATATTTCCAACTTCAATCGCTTTTTTTTCAATTAAATTTTTTTTCTCTAAACCAAGATCTTTCAAAACCCCATCATTGCAGACTTCCTTGTTGACGGCGATATTTTTTTCTTTATCAATGTAAATTATATCTTCTCCCGAATCTGAAATAGTTTGAAATTCATGAGAATATTTAGAAAAAGTTCCGCCGGAAGCAAAAGTTAAGAATGTCTTATTCCCCAAACCAATTCGATCAAAAATATTTTTATAAGCTATTTTGGCTTTTTCATAATATACATCATGTTCTTCTTTATTTTTAGAAAAAGAATATAAAGCTTTCCAAAAAAATTCTCTACCTCGCATGATTCCTGATTTTGCTCGCGCTTCATTTCTAAAAACAGTTCTAATGTCGTAGACGTATATCGGAAGATCTTTATAGGATGAAATAAAACTGGTCATTAGATTGGACATAGGTTCTTCGTGTGTAAAGCCTAAGCCAAGCTCGGTTCCATTTTTGAGAGTGGTCTTAAACCAGTTATCTACAATTTTATCATCCCAACGATTGGTTTTCTCCCAAACTTCTTTTTTTTGCAGGGCGGTTGATTGCATTTCAACCCCACCAGTTTTGTTCATTTCATCTCTAACTATATCGGATATTTTATCAATAACCCTTAATCCTAATGGCAAGATAGAATAAACTCCGGCCATTTCCTTGTTAATAAATCCACCGCGAATAAGAAGTTGGGCGTTTAGGCTCACTTCATCCTTCGGGGCATTTTTTTGAGTTTTGGTGAAAAGTTGTGATTGTTTCATAGTAGTTAATAAGATTAAAAAAATTATCTTCTGCCAATGCCTCGGTATTTGATACCGAGCTTTTTAATTTTTTCTTTGTCAAGAGAATTTACTCCATCTACAATCGCGCGGATGCCGAATTTTTTGAAAGTTTGCGGTTTGATAGCGGAAAAAACCTTATGGTTAGTGACAAAAATTATCGCCGTAGATTTTTTTAAAAAATCTTCCAAATTTTTTACATCTGACATTGACGGAATAAAGGGATCAAAGCGGATGACGCGCGCGCCTTTATTTTCAAGTTCTTTGATAATTTTAACTGCTGGCGATTCGCGTAGGTCATCCACATTGGCTTTGTAAGAAAGCCCCATTACTCCAACGGCTGTATCTTTTATGGGTAATTTCAATTCATTTAAAAGATCATGCATAAGTTCCACGGTATAAGCGGGCATAGAGTTGTTGATTTCTCGGGCAGAGCGCAAAAATTTATGATCAAAGCCATTTTGCTTGGCGCGTTCAATTAAATAATATGGATCAACAGGAATACAGTGTCCGCCCACTCCGCGACTGGGATAGTGCGCCATAAAAGCAAAAGGTTTGGTGGCGGCGCCTTCAATCACATTTTTTACATCAATATCCATTTTGGCAAAACTTTTCGCCAGTTCATTGACAAAAGCAATATTGATATCGCGGAAGGAATTTTCCACTACCTTGCAAGCTTCGGCTTCCTTTATCGACCCCATCGCTTTTATCGGAGCATCGATAATTGATTGATAAAAATTTTTTGCCCAAATCAATCCTTTTTTTGATGACGCGCCGACTACGCGAGCGATGTTACTCACATTATAGCCATGACTAATGGCATCTTTTCCTGGATTGATTCTCTCCGGACAATGGGCTAAAAAATAATCCTTGCCTTCAATTAGTTTGGCTTTTTGAAATAACGGCATAAGTACTTCTTCGCAAACTCCTGGGTTAATGGTGGATTCAATCACTATTAGTTGCCCAGCTTTTTTGTTTTTTATAATTAGCTCAACGGCTGAAATGAGCGGTTCAAAAATTGGATAAAATTTTTCATCTACAGGAGTAGGTACGCAGACAATAACAATATCTGCCTTTTGAAGAACAACAGGATCGGAAGAAGCGTTTATTTTGGAAAGTAATGATTTTCTTTTTTCGATAAATTCTTCCTTGAAAGGGCTTTGTCCTTTTTGAATGGCTTGAATTTTTTTCTTATCTAAATCAAAGCCAAAAACTTTGTAGCCTTTTTCCGCTGTACGAATGGCGAGTGGCAAACCGACATAGCCAAGTCCGATGACGGCGACAACTTCAGAATGTTTTTTATTTTTTTGCATAATAATTAAGTTTATTAAGTTTTATATTTTCTAGCATACTACTAAAATAAGTTCTTGGCAAAAGGTCGGTTTTGCGGTAGGCTTAAAAGTATGAAAATAAATCTTAGTCAATTTGCTGGATTTTGCGACGGTGTGAAAAGAGCTTATGAAATGGTAAGCGCTTTAAATGTCGCTCGAATTCCCAAACCGATTTATATTTTAGGTTCTTTGGTGCATAATCCGGATGTGATCAAAAAAGTTGAGGAAAAAGGTATTCAAAAAATAGATTATGAAAAATTTTTAAAAGCTAAAGAAGGGGAAATTGGAACGCTTATCATCACAGCTCATGGCGTCGGGCCAGAAATTTTCCAAATGGCGAAAAAGAAAAAAATTAAAATAATCGACACGACTTGTCCAAAAGTCATCAAGGTTCAACGCTTAGCCCAAATTTTTTCTAAAAGAAACTACGAAATAATTCTTATTGGGGACAAGGGGCATCGGGAAGTGGAAGGCATCAATGCTTGGGGCGAGAAAAAAGCGAAAATTATTTCTGCGGAAAAGGATTTAAAAAAACTCAAATTTTCTAAAAACA
>MFSE01000029.1 GCA_001784805.1 Candidatus Moranbacteria bacterium RIFOXYA12_FULL_35_19 | reverse complement strand
GTTAATTAAAGGTTAACGCTCTATTCTAGCAAAAAGGGGCTTCGGAGTTTGAATTCAGGGATTGGGACAGCCACTGGACAAGTGGGTGGTTTTGGTGTATAATTGAATATCGTGGTAATAGGAGTGGTTCTTATTGCTAAACGATAAATTTTTGTAAATTAAAAATTTGGGAGGTGCCACATGTTCGGTGAATGGTTGATTTATGCGGTTGCCTCCATAGTTTGCTGGGGGTTAATTAATGTTCTTGATTCTTACTTTGTGGAAAGTAAGATTTACAAGAACATGTTTGACGGGATGATTGTTTCGTCGCTATATAAGGTTTGGGGGGTTGCGCTTGTTGGAGGAATTTTCTTTACGAAAGTATTAGAAATTTCTTTGATCAATGCGCTTCTTGCCATGTTGGGCGGAGCACTTATATCTATGGCATTTCTGTCATATTTTGCGGCGATGCTATATAACAATGATTCTCCATTAGTGCAATTGGCTTGGAATCTTTCTTCTCCTTTAGTTGTTGTTCTGGGATATGTTTTTCTGAAGGAAGAATTTTCAATAAAAGCCTATGTGGGTATGGGAATCATATTCTTGGGAGCTTTCGTGATTTCTTTTTCTAAAGACTCTTTCAAGGGAAAGTTTTCCAAGCTCATGTTGCTACTGGTGCCCCTAGTCGTACTATATTCTACTTCTGAAGTTTTGATGAAATATATTGAAGAAGTACGGAATGTAGAATTTGAACAAAGCTTTCCGTTTTTATGCCTAGGACAAGTTTTGTTTGGATCAATCATTTTGATTATTCGCCGGAAAAGTATTGAGAATATCGGTAAAATAATCAAAAAAAATTGGGCACTTTTTTTCTCCAGCGAAGCGCTGGAACTCCTGGGATTATTCCTGATGCAACTCGGGATAGCCAAAGCCCCATCGATTTCTCTTTTTGGGGTAGTGGAAGCATTTATGCCCGCAATGGTAATTTTGCTTACGGGTGTATCAATTTTTCTTCTAAAAATTTTCAAGAGAGGCGATACTCTCAAAAAAATATATGAAGAGAATATGCTTTCCGGAATTCGAGCCAAAATTATCGCAACTGCGATAATGATGGTCGGAGTGTATTTAATTTAAAGGGCGTTATCGGAAACATTCGATGCGCCCTTTTAAGTTGACAAAATTAATTTTTCTTGGTATCATTTTAATTGAGGAAAAAATAGTATCTTTACATTTTAAACTTTTTAAATGGAGGAATATAAATGGAAAATCAGTCGATAATGGAAGGTTCTTGGCTTAATCTAAATAGAGCATGTAATTTACGCTGTAAATGGTGTTATGCCAGCGGAACAGGCTTTAGCAGTAAGGATGATATGTCCTTAAAGTTGGCAAAGGAATTAATCGATTTAAAAAAGCAACTGGGCGTAAAACGCATTATTGTTTTAGGTGGAGAACCTTTGGTTTACCGAAACTTATGGAAAGTAGTTAAATACTGCACCCAAAAAGGAATCGGAACTACAATAGTAACTAACGGAGTTCTTTTTTCTCAAGATAAAGTAATTCAGAAAGTCTTAGAGAATCCGCCACAATGGATAAGCGTTTCGTTAAAAGCCCACGACAGGCAAAGTTACATTGAGCTTACTGAAAAAGACGCATTTAACAGAACTATCAAGGGGATGAATAATCTTTCTAAGAACGATATTCCTTTTGATGTTTCGATCACTTTCAGTTCGCTTATTTCCAAGGAGCTTGTCCAGATGGCAAAAATTGCTCATGAAAATGGAGCAAACAATGTCGTCATTACATTCTGCACAACAGTTTTTGAAGACAACAAACCAGTAAATCTTGAAATGGACAACCCGTTGGATATTGCCAGAGTATTTTTAGAAAGCTATGACGCCTTAGATATTGCAACCGAAGGCAAAATGGTCATCGGGCAATCATTGCCGAGTTGTTTATTTCCGAAAGAATTTCTGAAACATTTAAACGCCAAGCAACAAATCTCATTCGGCTGTTCTGTTTTGCAAAAATCTGGAGTGGTCTTTGACCCTCAAGGCAATGTCTTGGTTTGCAACTGTTTGCATGATTTGAAAATCGGACAATACGGAGTTGATTTCAATAATTACAAAAGCTTTGTAAAATTCTGGAATAACGAAACAACCAACCAAATTTTTAACGGAATGTCTGCCTACCCATCAGAAGTTTGCATCGATTGTGATGACTTTGCGACTTGCGGTGGCGGATGTCCATTACGCTGGTTTGTTTACAAACCAGAGAGTATCATTCCAAAATGAAAGGAGGTGAGTATGAATGAAGACAAAGATTCAGGATTTCCTGTCAAGGAAAAACGGTACGACAATTACTCCGAGGATCAGGCCAAGCGGTGTCAGCACCCTATCCTGTTCAACAGCAGCAAATGGTTGTTTCGGTGGCGGTGGCGGTGGCCTCTGCGGTCGATAACAGACGCAGATATACCAATCGAGGAAGAGTAACCCCTAACGGCCCTAATAGATTGAATAATCTATTAGGGCTTCTAAATTTATGAAAACAATTTTACAAAAACTTAATACTTACAAAGAAGAGTTGGAACATTTGAAACTTTTAAAAAAAGAAAAAACTTTTCTGATAAGAAATGGTTATTTTTGTAATTTTCCAAAAATTTATGATAAACATACCTATCTTGAAAATTTAAGGCAGTATCATGATTTATATATAAAAACAGTTTCAAAATGGAATACTGAAAGTGAAAATTTTTACAAAAAAATAGAATACTTTTTTGGAAAAAAAATAAATAAAAGTATAAAAATTAAGTATACTTGTTATGGCCCAGGTGGTCATTATTTTTCAAAAGAAAATAAAGTAGTAGTCAATATAAATTCGCCACATATAATTTATATTATCAAACATGAAATAGTGCATCTTTTAGTTGAGCCATATATTTTAAAATATAAAATTAAACATGAGAACAAGGAAATACTTGTGAATTCAATTATGAATATTATATAGCCAATAATATTTATAAAATAATCAATCAAAACGGGGAGTCATTGAGAATTTTTTCAATGGCGCCCTTTTTCTTGCAAAAAATTGATAATTATATTATTATAAAGCCAATATGAAAACAATTAATTTTGGTGAACACTTGACCATTGATGGTTATAAGGGAGATTTAGAAAAACTTAATAACAAAAAGCTAGTAGAGGAAACCTTAAATGAACTTCCGGAAATTTTAAAGATGAAAAAACTTTCAGAACCGCAAGTATATTTTGCTTCAGAAAATGACAAAAAAGATCCTGGCGGTTGGAGTGGTTTCGTGGTAATATTAGAAAGTCATATAAGTATCCATACTTTTCCTCGTAGAGGCTTTGTATCGGCTGATGTTTACAGTTGTAAAAATGGAATGGATAGAGAAGTTATAAAAAAATATTTCATGGAAAAATTTGGACTTAAAAAAATAGAAGAACATTTTATTCTTCGTGGCACCGAATATCCAAAAATTAATATCTATTAAAAAATAATGAAAAAAAGATTAAGAGTGCTGTTTATCTCCGGAGAACTTATTGCTGGAGATTTGGCATATCGTTTGAAAAAAGAAGGTTGTGATGTGAGATTATATATTAAAGATTCAAGTAGGAGTGATTGTTTTGATGGGATGGTCGAGAAGACTGATAATTGGGAAAAAGAATTGGACTGGGTTGGTAGGGATGGCTTAATTGTTTTTGATGATGTTGGTTATGGAAAAATTCAAGATAATCTAAGAGAAAAAGGATATAATGTTGTAGGTGGAAGTGAAGGTGGTGATAAGCTAGAATTAGACAGGGATTATGGGCACAAAATATTTTCTACATGTGAAGTCAGCATAGTTCCAACTAAAAATTTTTCTAATATAGAAGATGCAATTGATTTTGTGAAAAAAAATAAAGGCAAGTGGGTTATTAAGCAAAATGATCATCAGAGTTTTTTAAATTATGTGGGACATTTAAAAAATGGTAATGATGTTATTAGTGTTCTTAAAAATTATAAAAAAAGAGGAATAAAATCAGTTAATTTACAAGAAAAAATAGATGGAATAGAAATTGGTGTTGCTAGATATTTCAATGGTAATGATTGGGTAGGGCCGATTGAATTTAATATTGAACATAAGGATTTATATAATGATAATATTGGACCCAAAACAGGAGAGATGGGAACTATTATGTGGTATAGTGAGAATGAAAATAATAAAATATATGAAAAAACATTAAAGAAATTGAAACCATTTTTAATTCAAGCTAATTTTAAGGGAGATATTGATATTAATTGTATAGTAAGTGAAAAAGGAATTTATCCAATAGAAGCAACTTCAAGATTTGGTTGCCCCGCTATTCAGCTTCAAATGGAGCTACATAATTCCACTTGGAAAGAATTTTTAATGGCATTGGCTAAGGGTGAAAAATATGATTTAAAATATAAAAAAGAAATCGGGATTATTGTTTCGATTTGCATTCCTCCATTTCCCTACAAATCAATTAAAAAAAATTTTTATTTAAAGGGAATGGATATTTATTTTGAAGAAACATTAACAGAAGAAGATAAAAACATGATTCATTTTGAAGAAGTTTCATTTAATAAGAAAGATAATTCTTATTGTATTGCAGGAAGTAATGGTTTTATTTTATATATAGCTGGGTCCGGAAGAACATTGAAAGAAGCTAGGAATAAGGTTTATTCATTAATTAAAAAAATTTCAATACCTCAAATGTTTTATCGAACAGATATCGGTTTAAGTTTTATTAACAAAGATGAAAAAAAGCTTAAAAAAGAAAGTTGGATTTAGATAATTTTTAGAATGCACATTATTTTTAAATTTTAGATAGTTTATTGTTGGATGTTTTTTAGCTTTTATGATAAAATTAAAATATGAAAAAATAAATAAAAATTAAATAAAAAATATGTTTTGCACTGACATACCCAATCCTTTTCTTTTTATCTTTTCTAATTCCGTACCCGAGCTTCTTTATTATTCTCATATACCTACTTCAATAACAATGCTTGCTATAGCTCTTTTTGTTTATTTTAAAAATAAGTATTCTCTCGATAGCAAATTATTATTATTTATAGCATTAGCTTTTTCTTTGTGGACTTTTTTTGATATAATTCTTTGGACAAACAATGATAGCAGAAATATAATGTTTTTTTGGTCATTGATAAATCTAGTAGAGTTGCTGGTTTCTGTTTTAACTTTGTATTTTGCCTATGTTTTTCTTGAAAAAAAAGATGTTTCTTTTAAATTTAAATTAATAATAGGTGGGTTAATGTCTTTTTTTGTGTTTCTAATTCCCACTAAATTGAATATAGCTAGCTTTTTACTTTTTAATTGTGAGGCTCAACAAGGAATACTACTAAATTATTATCGTATTCTAGAAGCTTTTTTCTCATTTTGGATTGTAATTTATTTATTTAGAAAAATAAAAAATGCTATAAATACGGAAGAAAGAAAAAAGACTATTTTTCTATCTTTAGGTGTTATATTTTTTATTTTATCTTTTTCCGGAACTAATATATACAGTAGCATCACGACTCAATGGGAGATTTTGCAGTACGGCTTGTTTGGAGTTGTTGTTTTTATGTCCTTCCTTGCGTATCTCATTGTCAAATTTCAGGCGTTTAATATAAAGATGTTTGGGGCGCAGGCGTTGGTGGTGGGACTCATCATTCTCATTGGTTCGCAATTCTTTTTTGTGAGAAATTTCACTAATCAAATTTTGACTGGCATAACGCTGGTGCTGGCGGTTGTTTTTGGTTGGGCGCTGATTCGGTCGATCAAGATAGAAGTGGAAAGAAAAAACCAGTTGCAGGAAATGTCCAGTCGCTTGGCGCAAGCGAATGACCAATTGCGAAAATTGGATAATGCCAAGTCGGAATTTATCTCGATTGCGTCGCATCAATTGCGCACACCCCTCACCGCGATTAAGGGTTTCATTTCTTTGATTTTGGAAGGATCATACGGAAAGATAAGCGCAGAAATCAAAGATGTGCTCAACAAAGTGTATCTTTCCAATGAGCGACTGATTGAACTTGTGGAAGATCTTTTGAATTTGTCGCGGATTGAATCCGGCCGAATGGAATATAAATTTGAAAAAATAAATTTGGGCGAAGTTTGTCAAGAAATTTATGACACTTTTGTTTTGCGCGCTAAGGAAAAAAATTTGGATCTGGATTTGGTTTTGGATAAAAACTTGGCAATGGAGGCGGTGACGGACAGAAACAAAATTCGGGAAGTTATTTCCAACTTGGTGGACAATGGTTTGAAATATACGCCTAAAGGCGGAGTGAAGATAAAATTGACGGAAGTTGAGGAAAAAATTCAAATCGCTATTATCGATACGGGCATTGGCGTGCCAGAGGAAGAAATTCCTTATCTTTTTTCTAAATTCTCCCGTGGCAAAGACATTTCCCGCCTAAACGCCGGAGGCACCGGCCTTGGACTGTATGTCGGCAAAAAAATGATCGAAGCCCTTGGCGGTCGTATCTGGGTACAGTCCGCTGGCGCGAATATGGGTTCAACTTTCTTTATCGAAGTGCCGAAAGAACAGGGGGAGGGGGAATAGATTTGGGAGAATTTAAAAATTATGATAATTGATTCTCATATTCACCTTTCGCTATATAACAATAACGCAAAATCATTGCAGGATGTTTTTGGCTTGTTTTTGGAGGAGATGCGAAAAAATGGAATAAACTCGGCGATTATAATTCCGGATAATATTGAAGGCAGTGATAGTATTGCTGATCTGGATAAGGCGATTGAGCTAATTGGCAAGCGCAAAAATTTATTTTTATTGGGTAGTCCGCAAATTATTCAAAGAGGTTCAAGCGAGCTGGAAAAATATAGAAAACTTTTGGAAGAAGGAAAAATAAAGGGGCTCAAGTTTTTCCCAGGTCATGACCCATACTATCCAACAGATGAAAGATGTTTGCCATATTATGAATTATGCCAAGAATTGGATGTACCAGTCTTGTTTCACACTGGAGAAAATTCTGGTGATAGCGAATGTGCTAAATGGAATGATCCAAAGTATATTGTCGAAGTTGCCAAAAAATATTCAAAACTTAAAATTATCATCACACACTACTATTGGCCGAAAATGGATTATTGCTACGAAATAACAAAAAATATTTCTAATATTTATTTCGAAACTGCCGCTATGGCCGATGCGGAAGTGATTGAGAAAAGCGGGGGTATTGAAAAAGTAAAAGAAATTTTGCGAAAAACAATTGCCGATAGGCCAGACAAAGTTATTTTTGGCACCGATTGGCCGATGTGCAAAATTGAAGAGCATATTGAATTGGTGAAATCATTAGGGTTGGATAGTGAAGTTGGAGAAAAAGTATTTAGCGGTAATTCATTGGAAATATATAAATTAACGATTTAATTTGCTAAATAATTAAAAAAACATTAGTATGTATAAGAATTAAATTATATACATGGATCATGTAAAAATTCTTCCACCTCGCCTAAAAAAAGGCCAAAAAATAGGTATTTTTACGCCAGCTGATCCAGTCGCTAGAGTATGTTCGGAGTATGTTATGTAACGCGGATACGATTGTCTAAAAAATAAAAGGTAACTCTTAGTTTAATCTATATGTTTGAAAAATTACCCGTAATTTCATGGATTATAAACAGTAGATGTAATTTAAAGTGCGTGCATTGTTATACTGGATCCATTCAAAATGAAGAATTAAGACCAGATTATTCTGAAAAAGATATAAAATTAATGGCCAAAAATATTGGGAGTGTTAATCCTGAGCTTGTTGTTATTTCAGGCGGAGAGCCTTTATTAGACAAAAATTTGCCAATTTTTTTAAGAGAAGCTCGAAAAATTGCTTCTGATGATTTGTGGATTTGCAGTAATGGGATGTTGCTTTCGGATAAATCTGTGGAGTTATTGAAAAAAAATAGGGTAACTGGTGTAACGTTGAGTCTGCGTCACCCAGATTCATCAAAAGAAGCAAAAATATCTCAAAATAATGAAGTTCATAAGAGAGTATTGTCGGCTATTAAAAAATTAAAACACGTTGGTGTACGTGTTGCGCTTGAAATGACAATTATGAACCTAAATTATGATAGTATTGATGAGTTTATAAGCTTGTGCATAGATAATAAAGTAGATACAATAATGTTTAAAAGATTTAGGCCAATTGGCAGGGGAAAAGAAAATGATTTAACACTATCAAAGAATAAACTAAAGCAGGTATTGCATCACATTTTTCTTAAGGCAAAAAATAATCCAAAATTAAATATTAAAGTGCATGATCCATTGTACAGTTTAGAGATTTATAACTATCTCAAAAGCCTGAAAACAAAAAAGAATAATTTACCAGGCTATATGAAAAGTTTTTATTATGTCAAAGAATTAGCTAATCCGAACTTTGATTGTTGTTCAAGCGTGAAACCAGATGAACACGAACCTGAGCGTTACTGGGGGTGTAAAGCTGGAATTGAATGGGTTGGTATAGATCCTTTTGGAAATGTCAGTCCTTGCCCCCTTTCATTGTATACAGGAGTGATTATCGGCAATATAAGAGAGAAAAGCCTAGCAGATATAATGGAAAGCTCATCTGTTATAAAGGCATTGAGAAACGGCTATAATCACGGGACATGTTCAAAATGTAAGATTTGCGGTGGATGCCGGTCGCACGCTATTGCAACAGGAAAGGGATACTTCTCAAAAGATCCCATGTGTTTGCAAAAATCAACAAAATGTTTTTAACTAAATATGTTTAAATTAGAAAAATTAGAAAAATTTCTCTTGGATAAAGATTGCCTGATAATAAGCAAAAAACCAATCAAGCTTAAATCTGGAAGGATTAGCTATTATGATGTGGACATCAGAAACAGTATGAAAGATTCAGGATCTCTGAAAAAATTATGCAGATATATTTATGCCTACGCAAAAGAGAATAATTTAAAACCAGATGCTTACTTAGGGGTCCCTGATACAGGAACGCCAATCGCTATTATTTTAAATACTCTAATAGATTACAAAAAACCTTCAACGGTCCCGCAAATAGTTCTTCGATCTCACGCAAAAAAGTATCAAGCAAAAGAAACACATCACTCAGTAACGCCTATACCGAAAAATTTAGAATTTGTTTTGATTGAAGATGATGTGACAACAGGGAATTCCTTAAGAGAGTTCATTAAATTACTCTTAAAAATCAACGTAAAAATTCAAGCAGTTATTTCAATCACTAATAGATTAGAAATAAGGAGTGATGGGAGAATGGTTGGAAAATCAATATGTGAAGATTTTAAGATACCATTTCACTCGATTACAAATTCCCGCCGACTGATTCAAAAATATACTAAAAACCACCAAATAAACCAAGATATTTTTAAAAAAATAGTCAATTACTCAAGAAAATATTGTTGTAAATAAAAATAATACAATATAATTTATATTTATGCAAAAATTAACCATAACTTCCATAGCTCACTTAGAAGTGACAAGCGGATGTGATTTAAACTGTCCTGGTTGTTGGGGGCCACCGACAAGAATAGAAAATAGGGATATAGACGATTTTAAGCAGGTCATAAAAAAGCTTAAATATTTCGGTCTTACTGGAATAGTGCTAACTGGAGGTGAGCCCACCTTGGTTCAGAAAATCGATGAATTTATAAAATATGCTAAAATAGAGCTGGGTTTAAATATTGTTTTACAAACAGACGGCGTAAATCTGATTAAACTAATGCCGAAGATAGCTCCGTACCTAGATATAGTAGCAGTTTCACTTGAAGCATCAAACTCAGAAATAGATTTCAGGCGCAATAAAAGGGGATTTGAAATAGGAATAAGCTCAATAAAGTACATACTTGAAAAATTTCCCCAAATACAACTAAGAATCGGAACCTGTGTATTTAAGCAAAATTTTGATGACTTGGAGAATATCGGAAATTTATTGCTAGACCTAAAATATGGAAAAAGAATAAAAGAGAATGAAAGCATATGGAAATTATATCAGATTCAAATTCCCAGATTAGGAAAAGGAGAGAATGATGCTATTTTGGACTCAATGCTAATTGAAACATCTGACTTTAATAAAAAAATAGATAATCTAGTGGAAAAATTCGCTGGAAAAATAAAAGTTGTCCGCGAAGCAAATGATACGGTTATATCGGAAATAATCATTAGACCAAACGGTGAGGTAATAATAACATCTAATGAAAAAAATGAAAACGAAGTACTAACTCAGCACAATATATTTGATAATTTTAATGCAACGATAAAAGAAATTCTAATTGCACAGAATCGAAAAGAAGATCTTAAAAAAATCAGAAATTAGAGTAAAACATAAACTCTACGCATACATAAAGAAGATTTTTAATTGCAACAATCAAAAATCTGTTAAACACAAACAACCTAAACTGACACAATTTCTTAAGGGTGTATTCTTTTTAGAATTTATTTTCATTATTTGCGATAATTTATCTTTGTATATATTGCCAAAAATTAAATCTTTTCTATAGAAACACGCGTGTATATTACCATTAGGATCTAATACAAAACTTTCAACCCCCATTTTACAGGAAACCTTTATGGATTTATCTTGCAAGAGACTTTCTATATTATTAAAATAGCTGCTTAGGGATTTTTTTTCTTTCTTATCATTATCAGACGCAAATTCAATCCACTTGTGAAATATTTCTTTGAAATTACAAATTTGACCGTCGTTTAATATTTTAAGGGAAAGCGGATTATTGCAATTTAAATCTACTGGCGTAAGCCAAAGTTTAATTTTTCTTTCGTTACAAAATCCCATCATTTTTTCGATGGACTTATAATTTATAGACGTAATTGTTTGAAGTATTTTAATTTCTAGATTCTTCGGTCTAACTCTCAATAAATTTTTCAAACCTTCTTTTACAATATGTGATTTTCCTCTAGTTAGGTTATTTTGTTTCGAATCAAGTGAATCCAAGGATAAATCGACTATGTCGAAAGTCGAAACGATATTTTTACAGACAGTAGGAGTTAAAAGTGTTCCGTTTGTTATGATGCGCGTTATAAATCCACTTCTTTTAAACTCTGATGCTATTAAAAATATTTCCTTTAATAATAGGGCCTCCCCTCCAGTAAAAACAACCTCATCAAAATATTCAGATAATGATTTTATTTTTTTTAATAATTTATCCACATTTATTTCATATGAAGTTTTCTGATAAAGACCGACATTGTAAAAGCAATATCTGCAAGACAGGGTACACTTATTTGTTATCAACACATACAATCTTTTCATAACTTAAATTTTTTTAACATAAGTTTTATTATGGATGAAAAATAGGATAAGTTTTTTTATTTAATGGAATATGTTTTGCAAGAAATTTAATTGCCTCGCAGTTCTCTTTTTTAATGCCTAAGATTGTTCCAGTTTCATTTAAGGCCTCTCCGAAACACCCGCCAGCACAGTTGTATTTTATATTGCAATCTTTGCATTCGATAAGATTATCTACACGGCGTGATTTAATAATATTTATTTTGTTTTTATCATAAGTTATTTTTTTAGTTTTAGGGTTATATTCACCATAAACCATGGCGGGAAATACCTTCCCATTATAAGCCATATCGCAACAAGTGACATAGTTGTCAGTAGTCAAATGCGGGGAGGGGTTGCAAGCTCTACAGCTTATTTCTGTTTTTTCATCAAAATTTATTTCAAAAAAACTGCCGTAAAAGATGCCGAGGCTCTCGGCGTATTTTTTGGCTTCAATAAATTGTTTGGCATATTCTAATGGACTAGTTTTTTCAATTCCAAGATTACTTTTGACGGGTTTGAACAAGAGATCTGTATAAATGTATTTTACTCCTAGATTATTAAAATGATCAACAAGTTCTTTTTGTCTTTTAACATTCCTTGCCCCAATGGTTATCCTAATTCCAAGTTTGTCTACTTTCTTTGAAAGATATTTTATATTCTTTTCCACGGTATCGCTAGAACCAGTATTTATTTTCGTCGGCCTATAATAGTTTTGTATATCACTTGGACCATCACATGATATCCAGACGATCTGTATATTTTTAATGATATATTCTGGTATTTTTTTAGGAAAGAATCCATTAGTCTGAAGTTCGATTACGGCTTTTCTATCTTTTTTTCGAGCGTAAAGGATGAGCTCTTTAATTTTTTTAAATTCGAGAGTAGGTTCTCCATCTCCAAATAAACGCAGATAAACGTGCCCAAAATTATTGAAAAAATCATCTATCCCGGCTTTTGCAAAATTAGTGTTTATCGTTTGTCTATTGTTGGCTTTTTCGCAGTAGCAATAACGGCAAGATAGGTTGCATTGGTTAGTCAAAAATAAACTTATACAATTTTTTTTGCAGTGTGGCATAAAATAGGGTATATCTTCATAGTACTTATTCTCAGCAATCTGTCAAAATTTTAACACGCATTACTTAAAAAGAACAGGCTCAATTTTTTGACTTATGGCAGATTTTGCTATATAGTTAATCAATATTTTATACTTTACACAATAAAGGAAATAATATGGAAATGAAGGAAAAAAACCAGGACGAGTTTGAGAAGTACAAACTGGAAGTGGCTGAATCCGTAAGTGCGGTTCAGAAAAAAATCAGCGAGGAAAAGGACAATCGCAAACTCGTCGACTTTGACAGCTATCCGTCAGAAGAACTAAAGGCGGAGGTAATCGAAGTTGTAAAAGAGTCCATCGATGTCCAAGATGTTGGGGCGGTAGGACTATCAGTTCCACCAGCTCACATATCCGGCGATTTTGCGTTGGAGGTTTTTGATTTAGCAAAAAAGTTAGGGGAAAAACCGAATGTGCTAGCAAAGAAAATTGCTGATAGAATAAACGAGCGTGAATTGGAGCTGATCAAGGATGCTTCTGTCGCAGGAGCTTTTGTGAATGTGGAGACACAAAAGGAGACGCTTTACCGCGATATTCTTGCAAAAGTTCTTGAGCTCGGAGAGCGCTATGGCGAAAGTGATATCAATGCTGGCAAAGTGGCAGTCATTGATTATTCGGCTCCGAACATAGCAAAGCCTATCGGAGTCGGTCACTTAAGATCTACAATTATTGGGCAAGCTCTTGTAAATCTTTACCATGAAACTGGCTACAGTGTCATCAAGGATAACCATCTTGGCGACTGGGGTACGCAATTTGGTTCTCTCATTTATGCTTATAAAGAATGGGGTGATGAGAAGAAGATAGAGGAGAATCCAATCAGAGAACTTAAAAATCTCTATATTAAATTCCATGCGTTTTCTGAAGAGCATCCAGAGGTCAAGGATAATGCTCGTGAGCTTTTTACACGGCTTGAGAAAAAGGATCCGGAGTTGGTAGCTCTTTGGAAGCGCTTCAGGGACTTGAGTCTTAAGGACTTCGAGCGTGTCTATAGACAACTGGGAATCGAATTTGACACCAATATCGGTGAGAGTTATTTTACTGAGCAAACAGATAAATTGGTGGATGAATGCATGGCAAGTGGTTTGTGCAGAAAAGATGAGGCATCTGAAGCTGTTGTTGTGGATCAAATGGGAGAAATCCCTTCATTTCTTTTGAGAAAACAGGACGGATCGAGTTTGTATTTATCAAGGGATTTGGCTACTCTTCAGTTCAGGGTCAACACTTTCAAACCAAATGCTATATTGTATGTAGTCGGAAACGAACAGGATCTGAATTTCAAGCAACTGTTCGCACTTGGTAAACGTGCCGAATATCTGCCAGATGAGGTGGAAACAAAACATATTGGATTCGGTATGGTTTTGCGTGATGGAAAAAAGATGTCAACCAGAAAGGGGACGCTTATTGAGTTGGAGGATTTACTTTCTCAGTCAGTAGAGAAATCAAAGGAGATACTTCTCAAGAAAAATTCAGACGCAGATCCACAGGAGTTGGACAAGGTGGCTGAAATAGTCGGCATCGGAGCAATCATTTACAATGATTTGCGTCAATCAAGAGTTAAGAATATATCTTTTGACTGGGACAAAATGCTTGATTTGGAAGGTGGAAGCGCGGTTTATCTCCAGTACTCATATGTTCGAATTAATTCAATTCTCAGAAAGTTGACTGAGACTTATGGTGAAATTGATTTGAGCACATTGGAAAAGGGTGAAATTTTTTTTGAGAGTAAGAGTGAATTTGGTCTTGCGAAGAAATTAATGATGTTTCCTGAGACTATATTAAGATCTCAACAATCTGATTCTCCTCACCAACTATGTGTGTATCTGGAGGAACTGGCTCTACTTTTCAATAGTTTCTATAATGAGGTGTCACTTCTCAGAACTGAGGATACAAAACTTCGTGAATCAAGAGTGGCTTTGTGTGAGGGTGTAGCATTGGTAATTAAGAAGGGCTTGTCCCTGCTGAGTATCAAGGTTCCGGAGAAGATGTAGAACGAAATAACCACAGCGGTTTCCCTAAAAAGAAACCGCCTTTTTTATCTAAATGCTAAAATATAACAAATGGCGAAAGAAGAATTATTTGCCAAATTTAGAGAAGGTTTTGGTGTTTCTCATACGCATATTCATCTTGTTCCTATGCATAAAGGTAATGATTTGAATCCCGAGAGAGCGAAAAGAGCTTCAGAAAAAGAACTCAAAAAAATGCAAAAGATACTTTCGGATAGTTTTAAAAATCTATAATTTTTTGAATGAATATCTTGAAAATTTCATAAATACAAAATTTGAAAAACCTATCAAGGCTTTGGATCTTGGCGCGGGTGATTTTTGTGATGTAAAACAATTGGAAAAATTAGGTTGGAAATGCGAAGGAGTGGATTTGGAAATGGGAATTGATTTGGAAAAACCTTATGTTTCAAAAAACAAGCCTTTTGATTTAGTTTATTCAAATTATGTTTTGCAAAGGATAAAAAATAAAAATGTGTTCGCAAGAACAGTTTATGAGAATTTAAAAGATGACGGTTGTTTTTTCATTCATACTTTTGAAAAAAACGATTCGGTTATCGCAACTGGAATGTCCCAAGAATTCTTGCAAGAATTATTAGAAAAACAAGGATTTCGAAATATTGAAATTAGAATTTTTGATCATTATGACAAGGGACACAAGCACTGGCATAAAATTTTAGAAGCTAGTGGGCAGAAATAATCAAACTTAATTTGAAATATTAGAACAGTAGCTTTCTTTCTGGAAATTCCGAAAGAGCATGTGGAGGAAAATTAGTTTGATTTTTGGGATCTTTTGTGCTATAATTTAAGCATGGAAATAAGAGATTTTGCTAAAAAAAGACCCCATTTATTCTGGTATATTCAGGATTTCGAGAGCCTCTCCGAAGAAGCAATCGTAGAGGCGGTTTTGAATTTGGGAAATTGGCAAGACACGCAAGAGCTAATTGAAATATTGGGCATGAAAAAGACAGCTGAAATTTTCAAAAAAAGAACTGCAGAAAAAAGAAACAATTATCGTCCGGAGATAAAAAACTATTTTGAACTTTATTTCAAAAAATATGCACAGTGAAATTTTGTCAGAAAAACAAGCTAAATTTTTAGGGTTTCTTAGAAACTTTTCAAGTGATTTTGGTTTAGTTGGCGGAACAGCAATTGCACTTCAAATTGGTCATCGCCAATCAATTGATTTTGATTTAGCCTCTCTAAAAGAAATTAAAACACTAATCATAAGAAAAAAGATTTTAGAATTTGGAAAAATAGAGGCAGTTCTTGTTGACAACCAAGACGAATATACTTTGATAGTGGATGGGATAAAATTTACTTTTTTCAATTATCCATATCCTCTAAAATTTTCTCAAGATTTAAACGGCATAATATTTATGCCGGACATAGAAACGCTTTCCGCTATGAAAGCTTATGCACTCGGAAGGCGAGCTAAATGGAAAGATTATGTGGATTTGTATTTTATCGCGGAAAAACTAGGTTCGATTGATCCAATAATTGAAAAAGCTAAGGAAATTTTTGGTTTGGAATTTGATGAAAAAAACTTTCGTATTCAATTGGCATATTTTGAAGATATTGATTATTCGGAAAAAGTTATCTTTTCCAAGGGGTTTGAAGTGAGTGATGAAAAAATAAAAAAGAAACTTTTGGAATATTCAATATAGAGTCCGCCGGCGCCAACCTCGGCTCAACTTTCTTTTTGGAAGTGCCGAAAGAGCAGGGGGGGGATTAGAATATGAGTGAATATCTTGAAAATTTCATAAATACAAAATTTAGAAAATCTAGTAAGGCATTGGATCTTGGCGCGGGTGATTTTTGTGATGTAAAAAATTTGGAAAAATTAGGCTGGGAATGTGAAGGGGTGGATTTGGAAATGGGAATTGATTTGGAAAAACCTTATATTTCAAAAAACAAGCCTTTCGATTTAGTTTATTCAAATTATGTTTTGCAAAGGATAAAAAACAAAAAAATATTTGCAAAAACAATTTATGATAATCTAAAAAATGATGGCTGGTTTTTCATTCATACTTTCGAAAAAAACGACCCAGTTATCGCAAGCGGGATGACCAAAGATTTTTTGCAAGAATTATTAGAAAAAAAAGGATTCAAAAATATTGAAATGAAAATTTTTGATCATTATGACAAGGGACACAAGCATTGGCATAAAATTTTAGAAGCTAGTGGGCGAAAATAATTGAGAATTTTTATTATGGATAGAGGGAGGATTAGAGCTATCCTACATTTTACAAATTATCTAAAATATGCTAATATTTCATCATGGAAAGCTTAATAACTAAGGAAAAAATTCAGGAAATAGCTGATAAAATCGCCAAAGCATATAAACCAAAAAAGATAATTCTTTTTGGTTCTTGGGCTTGGGGAAAACCTAATAAAAATAGCGATGCTGATTTATTTATCATTAAGGACGAGAATAAATCGCAAATAGAGATGATGAGAGAAGTGGATAGAATTCTTTGTGATAGAGATATTCCGGTTGACATTTTAGTATATAAACCAGAGCAATTGGAAAAAAGAAAAACATTAGGCGATCCTTTTATTCTAAAAATAATCAATTCAGGAAAAGTTTTATATGAATATTAATGATAACCAAAAACAAATAATCAATGAATGGCTGGAACATTCTCAAGAGGATGAAAATAATATTATTGCTCTTCTTGAGGATAGAGATGTTTCACCTTCTTTAGTTTGTTTTATCTCACAACAAATGGCGGAGAAAAATTTAAAAGCATTGCTTTTGTTTTATAGTGGCGATTATCCCAAAATTCATGATCTGACCAAATTGGGAAATTTGATATCAGTTTTTGATAAACAAATTATTGATTGCAAAGAATATTTTATTACGCTCAATCCTTATTATATTGGAGTAAGATACCCGGGAGATTTTCCCGAGGGATTTTCTTGGGATATGGCCGAAGAAGCTTATGAAGCTACAAAAAAAATAAAAGAATTTGTTTTGGGGAAAATAAAATAGTTTTCTTTTATGAAATGTTTATTTTGTGATATTGCGAAGAATAAAAACCTAGAAAAATGCAAAAAATAATACCGAATAGTTTTAAGGGTTTATGAAAAAATATGCCAATTATCAAATCTAAAAAATTTATTTTGCGACCATTTAAAAAAGGCGATGAAGAATTAATCGTTAGACATATTAATGATAAAATAATCGCTAGAAATACTCTTGAAATTCGATATCCATATTCTTTGAAATTGGCAAAAGAATGGGTGGCAAAAAATTTAGAATGGCAAAAAAACAAAGATAAGGAAAATCTTGTTTTTGTAATTGAAATTGAGGGAGAATTTTCAGGAGCAATTTCTTTGCATCACATTCAAAAAGAGCATAAAGCTGTAATAGGTTATTGGTTGGGAAGAAAGTTTTGGGGACAAGGCATAATGACTGAAGCGGTAAAATTGATTACGAAATATGGATTTGAAAAGTTAAAATTACATCGAATTTATGGATATGTATTTTTATTTAACGAACCATCAAAAAAAGTTTTAGAAAAAGCTGGGTATAAACTGGAAGGAATTTTGAAGAAAGAAGCGAAAAAAGGAAATAAATATATAGACGCTTATTTATTGGCAAAGATTAGATGATTTTTTTAAATCTCGCGACGCAACTTTTTTCAGAAGTACCAAAGGATCATGTGGAGGGGGAGAATTGGGATATGAATGAATATCTTGAAAATTTCATAAATACAAAATTTGAAAAAATCGGCAATGTTTAGGAAGGCCGTTTTTTTCTTGAAATAAATGGAAAAATGAGATAGAATAGGAAAGTATTAAAAAACTTGTTTTATGGATAAATACGAACCTAAAAAAATCGAGGCTAAATGGCAGAAATATTGGGATAAAAATGGAACCTATAAGGATTATGGCCGAAAAAAGAGGTTTTATGCTTTGGATATGTTCCCATATCCTTCTGGCGCGGGGCTTCATGTGGGTCATCCTAAGGGCTATATCGCTACTGATACTTTTTCGCGGTATAAAATACTTCAAGGGTATAGCGTGATTCATCCGATGGGTTGGGATGCTTTTGGGCTTCCGGCTGAAAATTTTGCTATAAAGAATAAAACTAATCCGAATATATTTACAGCTAAAAGTGTAGCTATTTTTAAAAAACAGTTAGAAAAGTTTGGCTTTACTTATGATTGGGATAGGGAAATAAATACTACTGATCCAGGATTTTATAAGTGGACACAATGGATTTTCACGAAATTATTTGAAAAGGGATTAGCATATGAATCTAATGAACCAATAAATTGGTGCCCAAGTTGCAAAACTGGTTTATCTAACGAAGATTTGGAGGATGGAAAATGTGAAAGATGTGGGAGTGAAATTGAGCAAAAACCAATGCGTCAATGGGTTTTGAAAATGACGGATTATGCTGATAGGCTTTTATATGATCTAGATAGTGAGGATTTAGACTGGGAGGATATGATTGTGGAGCAACAAAGAAATTGGATTGGACGAAGCGAAGGTGTGCAATTTGAGTTGAAAATTTCTGGGACAAATGAAGAAATAGAAGTTTATACTACGAGAATTGATACTGTTTTTGGAATGACCTATGTTGTGGTAGCTCCGGAACATAAAATCATTGAAAAAATAAAAGATAAAATAGAAAATTATCCAGAAATTGAAGAATATATTTTAAGAGCAAATAAAAAAACAGCATTAGAAAGAACCGAATTGCAAAAGGAAAAAACTGGAGTGGAAATTAAGGGTGTAAAAATTATCAATCCTTTTAATCAAGAAGAATTGTCATTATTTGTGGCGGACTATGTAATTGGCGGATATGGCACTGGTGCCGTGATGGCCGTGCCGGCACATGATGAACGCGATTTTGAATTTGCCAAGAAATATAATTTGCCAATAAAGGGAGTAATTTTCCCTGAAAAAATAGATTCAGGATTAATGATTAATGATATCGAAGAGAAATTTAAAAAATTTAAAGAAAAATCTGATAAATCAATTTTAGATATCTGGAAAGGAAATAGAGTATTTACAGAGGATGGTGTATTGTGGGATAATTCAAAAAATTATTTTGGTTTAACTTCTCAAGAAGCTCGCAAAAAAATGACAGCATGGCTTGAAAAAAATAAGTTAGGTCAGAAAAAAGTAAATTATAAAATGCGCGATTGGGTTTTTTCAAGGCAACGTTATTGGGGAGAACCAATTCCAATTATTCATTGTGAAAAATGCGGAGCGGTGGCAGTCCCAGAAAATCAATTACCGGTAATTTTGCCTGAAGTTGAAAACTATGAACCAACAGGAACTGGAGAAAGTCCACTGGCTTCAATTACTGATTGGGTAAACACAACTTGTCCTAAATGTGGCGGAAAAGGAAAAAGAGAAACCAACACTATGCCTCAATGGGCTGGATCAAGCTGGTATTATCTTCGCTATATTGATCCAAAAAATAGTTTTGCTTTGGTGGACAAAGATTTAGAAAAAAAATGGATGCCGGTGGATTTATATGTAGGTGGAGCAGAGCATGCTACTCGACATCTTTTGTATGCTCGTTTTTGGCATAAATTTTTGTTTGATATCGGAGCTGTTTCAACCAAGGAGCCTTTTAAAAGACTTGTTCATGTTGGTTTAATTTTGGCCGAAGATGGAAAGAAAATGAGTAAGCGTTGGGGCAATGTTGTTAATCCAGATGATATTATTTCTCAATTTGGTGCAGATGCCATAAGAGTTTATGAAATGTTCATGGGACCATTTACTCAAAGCATTGCTTGGAGTACGAAAGGGGTGGTCGGAACAAAAAGATTTTTGGAAAAAGTCTGGAAAATTCAAGAGAAAATAAGCGAGCAAGAAATAGTGAATAATAAATTAAATAATCTAATTCATAAGACTATTAAAAAAGTTGGCGAAGACATAGAAAATTTTCGTTTTAATACGGCAATCAGCGCGCTTATGATACTTGCAAACGAAATGGAAAAACAATCAGAATTATCAATTACTAATTACCAATTACTAATTACTCTTTTGTCTCCTTTCGCTCCACATCTAGCCGAAGAATTGTGGCGTAATCTTGGAAATAAAAAAAGTATTTTCCAGGAAGCTTGGCCTGCGTATGATTTGGAAATGATCAAGGATGAAGAAATAGAACTCATTATTCAAATCAATGGAAAGGTGCGCGATAAGATAATTGTGAGTGCGGATATTTCAGAAGACGAAGCGAAAAAAATTGCGCTTGAGCGAGAAAAAGTTAAAAATCATATTGCAGAAAAGGAAATTAGAAAAAATATATTTGTGAAAGGGAGATTAATTAATATAGTCATAAGTTTGTAAAGTTAAAAGTTTGTAAAGTTCATAAAGAACTTAGGAAGATAACTTTTTACTTTATAACTTGCAACTTTATAAACTCAATTTTATGCAAGCAGTTATACTCGCAGCGGGTCGGGGGAAAAGGATGGGAAATTTGACAACGGTTACTACCAAGCCGATGTTAAAGATTAAGGGTAAGCCGATTTTAGAGCACAAACTCAATGCATTGCCGAAAAAAATCAAAGAAATTATTTTTATCGTGGGATATCGCAGTACGGATATAATAAGTTATTTCAAAAGATATTTTGGTGGACGCCGAATTATTTATGTTTTTCAAACTAATCTGAATGGTACTGGCGGAGCGCTTCATTTGGCGAAAAGTATTTTGAAAGATAAATTTTTAGTGATGATGGGAGATGATTTGTATCATAAAAAAGATTTAAACAATTTGTTGAAACATGACTTGGCAATTTTGGGTTATGAAGTGGATGATCCAAGCAGTTTTGGAGTGATAAAAATGAATCAAAAAAAACATATGGTGGATGTGATTGAAAAACCAAAGAATATGAAAAAAGCTTTAGCCAATGCCGGAGTTTATATGCTGAATATGAATTTTTTTGAATATGAGCTTGTTTCTGTTGGAAAAGGGGAATTTGGTTTGCCTCAAACTATGGCAAAAATGGCAGTGGATCATAAAATCAAAGTGGAAAAAGCCAAGTTTTGGCATCCGATTGGTAATCCGGAAGATCTCAAAAAAGCGGAAAGCGTTTTGCATAAATTTGTGTAGTCCTTACGAATTACGAATTTATACGAATGTACGAATGAGAAAATTAAAATTGATATTAGTATGATTCAAAAGAATGTTGTTACAATTGGCGGAGGGACGGGAAGCTTTATGCTTTTGAGTGGCCTTAAAAAATATCCGATCAATCTTTCGGCCATTGTTTCCATGGCCGATGATGGCGGATCGACTGGCGTGCTTCGCGATGAATTGGGAGTTTTGCCTCCCGGTGATGTTAGACAATGTCTAGTGGCGCTTTCTGATTCTTCAGAAATTCTTCGAACTCTTATGAGTTATCGTTTTGAAAAAGGAGGACTCAAAGGACATAGTTTTGGAAATTTATTTCTTTCGGCATTAGAAAAAATAACTGGTAGTTTTTCAAAGGGGATAGCGGAAGCAGAAAAAATTTTAAATGTCAAGGGGGAAGTTATTCCTGTAACGGAAAATGATGCTAATCTTTATATTAAACTTAAAAATGGAAAAAAACTCAAAGGCGAAAATGAAATAAATCATAATTTTGAAATAGAAAAAATTGGCATAAAAAAAATTTATCTTAATCCCAAAGCCAAAGCCAATAAAAAAGCTTTAGAAAAAATTAGAAAAGCCGATTTGATTATAATTGGTCCGGGTAATCATTATTGTAGCGTGCTACCGAATTTTTTAGTTTCCGGAATTGCCGAAGCAATCAGAAAATCCAAAGCCAAAGTGGTCTATAACTGCAATCTGGTGAATAAAAAAGGGCATACGGAAAAATTTACTTTGGATGATTATGTCGATTCGATGAATAAAAATATTGGCTCTACTCGGATAGATTATGTAACCTTTAACATTGGGAAACCCGATGCCAAGTTAGTTAAAAAATATGAGAGCAAAAAAGAACTTCTAATTAAATGGAATAAGAAAAATAAAAAGTATAAAAAATATAAAATTATTGAAGCTGATTTACTAAGCCAGCAAAAAGTTAAATTTGATAAAGCGGATAAAATTTCAAAAACTCGTTCCTATATCCGCCATGACAGTGAGAAACTGGCGAAAACTTTAATGAAAATTATATGAAAATATTTGTTGATTTTGATGATGTGTTATTTAATACCAGAAAATTTGTCATTGATTACAAAAAAATTTTTAAATCTTACGGAATCAGTGAAAAAATTTATGATAAGTATTATTATAATTATCCAGTTAACAAAAATAAAAGTTTCAAAAAATATAATTCGATAATGCATGTAAGGGAAATTGGCAAAAATTTTCCAATCAATGCCAGAAAAATAGAAAAAGATATAGATAATTTTATAAAAAACACCAGGAAATATATTTTTAAAGACGCTTATGAATTTGTTAGCAAATATTCCAAAAAAGATTTATATATAATTTCTTTTCCGAAAATAGGATTCCAGGAAAAAAAAATTAAAAATTCAGGAATGAATAAATATTTTGAAAAGTCAATTTCAACCAGCGGTTTAAAATCAAATGTGATTAGAGAATTGATTAAGGAAAAAAAAATTGAGAAAAACGAAACTATTTATTTTATTGACGACCGACTGGAAAGTATTGAAGATATGAAGAAAAAAAATCCCCAAATTATAACAATATTGTTAGGGAGGAAAGAAGGAAGGCATAAATATTTAGGCAAGGGTAATTCTGATTACAAGGCAGTTAATTTAGGAAAAGTTTTAAAAATTATTAAGAAAAATTTATGTGTGGAATAATTGCTTATATCGGAAAACAAAAAGCGGTGCCAATTCTTTTGGAAGGACTTAGGCAATTGGAATATCGTGGTTATGATAGCGCGGGAATTTCGGTTATTCAAAAGGAAAAAATAATTACTTTGAAAGCAGTGGGAAAAGTAGTGGAGTTGCAAAATAAAATTGGGGAGCGTGATTTTTCTGGAAAAATTGGTATTGCGCACACGCGTTGGGCGACGCATGGCAAACCAAGCGACAAAAATTCTCATCCGCATGGAGATTGCGAGGGGAATATCTTTCTAGTGCATAATGGCATCATTGAAAATTATCAGGAACTAAAAAATATATTAATTAAGAAAAAGCATAAATTTCTAAGCGAAACTGATTCGGAGGTCTTGGCGCATTTGATTGAAGATTTTAATAAGACATTAAATTTTAAAAAATCAGTTTTGGAAGCTTTGAAACTTGTTCGTGGAACATATGGTTTGGCAATTATAAATAAAAATGAACCGGATAAAATAATCATTGCGAGAAACGGTTCGCCACTAATTCTTGGGATCGGCAAGGATGAATTTATCGTGGCATCAGATGCCAGCGCTGTTGTTCGTCATACGGACAAAGTAATTTATTTGGGAGATAATGAATTAGCGGAGATAACTGCGGATGACTTTGAGATTAGTAATATTAAAAATAAAATTATAAGTAAGAAAATATCAAAATTAAATTGGACAGTAGAAGAATCAAAAAAAGGTGGCTTTTCACATTTTATGCTTAAAGAAATTTTCCAACAACCGGAAGTAATCGGAAATGGACTACGCGGAAGAGTGGAGAGATTTTTGTTAGAAGAAAGTGTGCCGATGCTAGGCGGTCTTCGTATGGTGGAAAAAAGACTGCGGAAAATAAAAAAAATTGTCATCGTGGCTTGTGGCACTTCCTATTATTCCGGATTAGTTGGGGAATATATGCTGGAAGAATACGCTGGTATTCCAACGGAAGTGGAATATGCTAGTGAGTTTCGTTATCGAAAGCCAATTTTGGATTCTTCGACGGCAGTGGTAGCCATTTCTCAATCAGGTGAAACTGCGGATACATTAGCGGCGATTCGCGAAGCGAAAAATAAAGGAGCGCTGACTTTGGGAATTGTGAATGTGGTTGGCTCGACGATTGCCCGCGAAACTGATGCAGGAACACACACGCTATCTGGCCCTGAAATTGGAGTGGCTTCGACCAAGGCTTTCACTACACAGCTTGTAGTTTTGGCGCTGTGGACTTTGATGCTGGGGCGACAACGATCAATGTCAAATGTAATGAGCAAGAGAATTGCGCAGGAACTTAAAAAAATTCCAAAACTTATTGAAGGCATTTTGAAAAAATCCAAAGAAATTCAAAAGATTGCCAAAAAATATTCGAGTGCTAAAGATTTTTTATACCTTGGCAGAAAATATAATTTTCCCATTGCACTTGAAGGAGCGCTAAAAATAAAAGAAATTTCCTATGTGCACGCGGAAGGCTATGCAACAGGAGAAATGAAGCATGGACCAATTGCCCTTATTGACGAAAACTTTCCTTCAATTTTCATTTGCCCAAAAGACAGTGTTTATGAAAAAAATATTTCCGGGATGCAAGAGATCAAAGCGCGGGGCGGGAAAATAATTGCCATTGCCACAGTGGGTGACAAAGAAATCGCGCGCATTGCCGATGATGTAATTTATATTCCAAAAACCTTGGAAATGCTCACGCCCTTTGTTTCTGTTATTCCACTCCAACTTTTTGCCTATTATTTCGGTGTGGCCAAAGGTTATGATGTGGATAAACCGAGAAATTTAGCAAAGAGTGTGACGGTTGAGTAGCTCTCTGTCATTGCGAGGGAGCGTAGCGACCGTGGCAATCTAATTGTTAGTAAAATTGCACTGAAT
>MFSE01000028.1 GCA_001784805.1 Candidatus Moranbacteria bacterium RIFOXYA12_FULL_35_19 | reverse complement strand
CGCTAGAAAAGCCCTTAATTACTTAACACCTAACGAAGTTATCGCTCTAGAGTTCTAAAAAAGGGGCTCTAAATTCTTGAATTCAATTTTTTGGCTTAAATAAAGAATATCCTATTATTTCAACCCCTTCGCCTTCCTCATCTTCGCAATTACCATTCGGATTTTTTCGTAAGTTATACTTTCTGGAAGTTTTATTTTAATTGGACTAAGTTTTTCAGTATTGTCAATTTGCGAAATCACGCGTGCGATTTTTTCTTGTTCATCAATCGAAACAAATTTATCCACATCAAAATTTCCTCCCGCAATATACCAATCCGTCAAATGACCAAAAATTGTGCTGATCCCTAAGCCTCTTATCTTGGCAATTTGCGTTGGCGTATGTTTTTGTTCATACAACCGCACAGTCTCTTTGATTGTTTCAGAAATAAATCCTTTGCTTTTCTCTCCCTTGGTTTTTTCAAATTTTTCCTGACCTTTAGTAGCTTTCCAATTGAGACACGCGTCACACCCACGACAATTGTCGGCGTGATTTTTCAAATCTGGATCATTGAAATATTCCAAAATCATTTTCCGCCGACATTTTTTTCGTGTAGCATATTCAACCACTTTGTCCAGTTTGCTATATTTTATATCCAAAACTTTCTGAATTTCATTCCAATCTTTTCCGCCATCCATCATTTCACCCCGACTCATCCGGATGAAAAATTTGTGCGTGTTGGTATCTTTCTTGGCGTGAAGCAAAACACAATAGGCTTTTTCGCCGTCTCGTCCGGCGCGACCCGCTTCTTGATAGTAACCTTCAAGACTCCCAGGCATTCCACAGTGGATGACATAACGAATATCAGCCTTGTCCACGCCCATGCCAAAAGCGATTGTGGCTACAATCACTTGAATCCTGTTTTCCATAAAATCCTCTTGCACTTTTTCTCTTCTCTTGGCTTCCATTCCAGCGTGATAGGCCACCGCTTTGATTCCATTCTCTTTCAAATATTTGGCAATAACTTCCGTTTCTTTTCTAGTAAGTGAATAGACAATTCCCGAGCCTGATAGACTTTTTATAATGCGCAAAATTTCTTCATATCTTTCTTTAGTTTTCAAATCACATTGAACCAAAAATTTCAAATTTGGCCGATCAAATCCACGGATAAATATTTTTGGATTTTTCATTTCCAATCGTTCCACGATATCCCCTTGCACTTCTGGCGTAGCCGTCGCCGTGAACGCCGCCACAATCGGACGGTTTTTCAAATTGCGAATATATTTTTTGATTTCCAAATAATCCGGTCGGAAATCATGCCCCCACTGCGAAACGCAATGTGCTTCATCCACTGAAAATAAAAAAATATCCAGCTCCGAAAAAAGTTTTTGAAATTCGAAACTGCCAAATCGCTCTGGCGCCACATAAAGAATTTTCACGCTTCCCTTTTTTATCTTTTCAAAATTTTCTCCAATTTCTTCAAAAGTTAATGAGCTGTTGATAAAAACCGCTGGGATTCCCCGCGCATTAAGTGCGTCCACCTGATCTTTCATAAGAGCAATCAGCGGAGAAATTATAACTGTGAGCTTATCCGCAATTATCGCCGGCAATTGATAGCACAAAGATTTTCCCCCACCAGTCGGCATCAGTGCCACCGTATCATAACCATCGAGAATTGCTTCCACAATTTCTCTTTGCCCCGGTCGAAACTCGGAAAAATTAAAATATTTCTGCAAATTTTTTTCCAGCATTTTTGTTTTTTAAAAATAATCCTTATTAATTTAATAATATACTACTTAGACTGTCTTTTTTATACTACCGTATACTAGAATACGGTAGTAATTATTTTTTACTAATCATATCCCATAAAAGATAATGGAATGGGTATTTTTTCATCATTCCCGCCTTAAATGGTTTTGAATTTTTTACTTTTGGATTATCTTTATATTTTTTCTGATATTCTTCAATTGTTTTTCTATATCCCCCAAAACCATTGTTCAACCATTTTTCCACTTGATTTATATTATTAAAGCCTACTTTTAATTTTTTTCTTACTTCATCATAAGTATGACCTTCAAGAAGCATCTTAGCTATTTGAATTCTTCTAGAAATCATCACTGCCTCGCTAAGAGTTAATAAATCTTTGAAAAAATTTTTAACTTCTTCTCTATTTTTCAATAGCGAGACCATTGTATAAAAATCACCTAAATATTTTTTCTTTTCAAGCTCAGAGAGCTCATGATATTTGACTTTCCCTGCCATATTTTTCTAAATATTTATTTTACCTTACTACCGTATACTAGAATACGGTAGTAAAATTAACAAACTAGTACAAGTATTTTTTTATTTTATATTTCGCTAATATAAATTTTTTATATTTCCCCTTTCAAAAGTCCTTCGATTGCGCCGTAGTGTTGAATCACGCTTGTGCTATTTTCGATGCCCCAGCGCAAGCATTCTTCAAGATCTTTTTCTTTAAGATGCGCCGCGATAAAGCCACTGGAAAATGCATCCCCCGCACCCAAGGAATCAGCGACTTTTTCTTTTTTAGCGTCAATATGCAAAAATTCTTTACCATTAAAACTCCAAGCACCCCGTGAACCATCAGTAATGACAACAATGTTAGCACCTAGATTATTTAATTTTTCCGCTAAAAACTTTTCATTATTAAGCGCCTCCCTATTTAAATTTTCTGTTTTATCCACAATTTCAATCGCTTCATCTTTATTAATTATTAATATTTCTGTTTGAGCAATAACTTCTAAAACCTTTTGCGGATTACTTTTGATGTTTTTTTGCCCCGGATTAAAAATCAATTTAATTTCTTTTTGGGAAACTAAATTCAAAATTTTGTCCAATTTTTTGTCCCAACTTTCATTTTCATTTCCATTCAAAGAGCTCACAAAAATCCACTGCGCACCAACTTTTTCCAAATCCTGCGAAATTATTTCTAACCTTTCATTAGAATCCCGATCAGAAAAAATTATCCGGTCTTCACTGGGAATATTTGCAATGATAGCTGATAGATCACTTCTATGATTTTTCCCTACTTGCACTAAGCTAGTTTCCACGCCATTATTTTCCAATTCTTTTTTCAGCCAATTTCCAACCTCATCATCGCCCACTCGAGTAGCACAAAAAGTTTCAATGCCAAGGCGTGCAAGTCCGCAAGCCACATTAGCCGCACAGCCACCAATTGATTCATGGCGTCCTTGAGAAACCTGATATTTGGCGCCAAGCTCAAAAACAATTTTTTTCTGCGCTTCTAAATCCTGTGGAGTCTCAATAATTTCCCCTTCACTAATTGGAAAAATAATATCCTTCGCCGATGAACCAATACATATTATTTTAGTCATAAAATTATTTTAATTTATTTTATTAACGAATTTTTTTCCATTACCTTCGGCTTTTCGATGTTCATTATATCTAGAATTGTCGGCGCGATGTTGCCCAAAATTCCACCATCTTTTAATTTTATATTTTTAAATTTTTCTGATACAACTAAAAATGGCACCGGATTTTTGGTGTGATATGTGTAGGCTTGATTGGCTTTTTCGTCAAACATTTTTTCCGCATTGCCGTGATCAGCTGTGATGATCAAATTTCCTCCGCGTTTCAAAACTTCCTTAGCAAGAATTTCGATTTGTTGATCCAAAACTTCGCAAGCTTTCATAGTTGCACCCAAATCTCCCGTGTGTCCCACCATATCCGCATTGGCAAAATTTACCGTATAAAAATCATATTTATTTTTTTGCATTTTTTCCAAAAGATATTTGGTAATTTTTGGCGCTGACATTTGTGGCATCTTAGCATAAGAATCAATTTTTGGTGAAGGAACCATAATTCGATTTTCACCACTCACTGGATCCGCATAACCGCCATTTAAAAAATATGTGACATGGGCAAATTTTTCTGTTTCTGCAATATATAACTGTTTAAATTTTGCAAGAGACATCGGTAAAGTTCCCATGAGTGGCTGATCATCCCAAACAGTATGCACATTGAGATCTGGTCCGAAATCAGTAAGCGCCGTAAAATATAAATTTTTGATGTGATCGATAATCGGCATATCATCATTAATGATTGCTGTTCTATTAGAAGCTACAAATAATTTGGAAAATTGCCGAGCGCGATCGGATCGCAAATTGAAAAATATCAAGCTATCATTTTCTTTGAGTCTTTCAATTGGAGAATTATTTTCCTGTATTACTGTCGGCAAAATATATTCATCAGTTAATCCAGATTCATAAGCTTTCTCGATCGCCTTTTCCGGACTATCCGCTTTTTCTCCACGCGAAAAAACAATTGCATCATAAGCCTTTGTCAGTCGATCCCAATTTTTACTGCGATCCATAGCATAAAATCTTCCCGAAAGTGTAGCAATTTTTCCAATTTTTTCTTCAGCCATTATACACTGAAAATTTTTGAGGTGCGTGAGTGCGCTTTTTGGATATGAATCCCGTCCATCAGTAAAAAGATGACAATAAACTTCTTTTATACCGTTATTTTTAGCTAGTTTCAAAATAGCGCGAAAATGCGCTGGGTCACTATGTGGACTGTCGTTATCTCCCACCATTCCCATTAAATGAAAGTTACCTGCGTTTTCTTTGCTGTGTCGAATCGAACCCATCAGTGCCGGATTCATAAAAAAAGTTCCCTCTTCAATGCTTTTAGTAATATAAAAATTATCTTGAAGTGCAATTCTGCCCGCGCCAATATTCATATGCCCCGCCTCTGATCCACTCATTTTATTATCTGGCAATCCCACATCCTGGCCAGTCGCTCCAAGTAATGTATTTGGATAAAGTTCAAACAACCGATCAAGTGTCGGTTTTTTAGCCAGTGTTATAGCATTATATTTGCTCGCCGGAGCAACGCCATAACCGTCAAGGATAACAAGTATTGTGGGAGATTTTTGATCAGCCATAAGTAATTTTTAATATTAAAAATTGATTAAAAATTAAAAACTTCTAAATAAAAATTCTACAACTCTTCTTCTATTCTCAAAAGTCGATTATATTTACAAATTCTTTCTCCGCGTGACAGTGAACCTGATTTTATATATTCAGCGCCTGCTCCCACTGCCAAATCAGAAATAAAATCATCCGTTGTTTCCCCGCTTCGATGCGACACCACAATTTTCATTTTATTTTTCTTCGCTAGCTTAATACAATTAATAGTTTCTGAAAGTGTCCCAATTTGGTTAACTTTAATGAGCACTGCGTTGCAAGATTTTTCTTCTATTGCTTTTTTAAGTCGCGCCACATTCGTCACAAGCAAATCATCCCCGATAAGCATTACTCCTGCCTCACCGGCAGACAAGTTTCCTCCAATTTTTTCATTCATTGCCCGCCAACCAGAAAAATCATTTTCGTTCAAGCCATCCTCAATAGAAATAATATTATATTTAGGAATCCATTCATTATAAATATTTACCAACATTTCACGCGTGAGCGTGGAATTTTCCGGTTTAAAAATATATTTATCTTCTTTTTCATCATAAAAAGAATTAGCCGCCGTATCTAATCCGATACTAGCTTCTTCTCCATTTTTATAACCAGCTTTTTCGATTGCTTCATTTATTAATTCTAGCGCTTGAGCATTGCTTTCTAATTTTGGCGCAAACCCGCCTTCATCCCCCACGGCCACGCTATAATTTTTACTTCTCAAAATTTCCATCAGTGTATGAAAAATTTCACTGCCCGCGCGCAATTGCTCTTTGAAAGTTTTGATTCCGTTTGGCACTAATTTATATTCCTGAATAGAAAGTCCGGAGTCGCTATGTTTTCCGCCGTTTATAATATTAAACATTGGCATTGGAATTTTATATTTTTTTGTGGGAAAATTATATGTCTTAGCAATATATGTATAAAGTGGCAAACCATTTTCAATTGCCGACGCGCGACAAACCGCCAAAGAAACTCCCAAAATTGCGTTCGCTCCAAGATTAGATTTATTTTCCGTCCCATCGAGTTCCAACATTTTTTCATCAATTTCTTTCTGATTTTCTGCTTCCATTCCAATAATTTCTTTCGAGATTTTTTCATTAACATTTTCCACGGCTTTTAAAACTCCTTGGCCACGATAACGATCCGGATTTTTATCCCTAAGCTCCAGCGCTTCATAGGCGCCAGTAGAAGCACCACTCGGCACCGCCGCCGATGCTTTTATTCCTGATTCCAGCTCAATCTCAACTTCTACTGTCGGATTCCCCCTCGAATCCAAAATCTCCCGCGCAAAAATTTTTTTGATGTTGCTCATTTAGTTTTATTTAATTGAATATTATTTATATAAACTACAAACATACAAAATTTTACAAAAATACGAAAATACAAAATCTATGCTTTTTTGTACTTTTGTATTTTTGTAATTATTCGTACTTTTGTAGGAACTTAACTTTTTAAAATTAATCCTTCAAACAAAGGATGCCCGGCATTTTTCCTCCACCCAAATATTCTAGCATTGCCCCGCCACCCGTCGACACAAAATCTATTTTTTCCATTGCCTTATTTTTCTCCAAAATTTCCAGTGTTTCTCCGCCACCAACCACCACATACGGCATGGACATCGAATGTCCATTATGGACATTCGATGTCCTTATTTCAAGAATTGTTTTTAATATTTCATTGGAACTCACGGCATATTTTTCCTCTTCAAATTTTCCGGTTGGCCCATTCCAAACAATCGTTTTGGCAGAGAGAATTATTTCTTTGTATTTTTCTAAAGATTTTGGTCCAATGTCCAAACGATCATCAACAAAGTCAAATGGTAAAATTACTTTTTCGCTAAACTCCTTTTTTTGATCCAGTGCTTCGTTGGCAATTTTTCCGCCCACTAAAATATTATCATACTTCTCTTCGAAAAATTTGATCACCGGCAATTTTGTTTCAATTTTCGCTCCGCCAATAATAGCCACGGCCGGATGCGCAAAATCATTTTTTATCTTTTCCATCTCCTCAATTTCTTTTTGTAATAGTAATCCGGCGTAGCTCGGGATAAAGTTTGGAATACCAGAAATTGATGCTTGACTTCTGTGTGATTGACTAAATGCATCATTAACAAAAATATCAAAATTTTCTGCTAATTTTTTTGCAAATTCGACATCATATTCTTCACCAGTCTTGACACTTCCTTCGCCGGGATAAAACCTAACATTTTCCAAAAGAACTATCTCGCCTTCTTTTAATTCGTCCATTGCATTTTTCACTTCTTCACCAATGCAATCAGAAACAAAAACTATTTTGTATCCCAAAATTTCTTCCACGTCGTTTTTTATTTGTTCTAAAGAAAAATTCATATCCTTTTTCCCATCTGGTCGGCCAAGATATGTCATAATTGCCACCTTTGCTCCTTTCTCCATCAAATAATCCGCTGCTTTTTTCACTGCTTCAATTTTGAACTTTTCTTTCGCGTGCCCATTTTCAATCGATACATCAATCCCGACCCGAAATATAACTTTTTTATTTTTTAATTGAACATCTTGTATTTTTCGAATATTCATAACAATACTCTTGGTTAAGAATTATAGGTAATTGAAAGTTTACGATTAATTTCTTTAATTTTATTTTTTAATTCGAGATTAATTTTATTATCTAAACCAATCTGATCTAAAGCATCCCTTGCCTCTGCTATTATAACCTCGGTTTCTTTATTTATTTTAATTGATTCAAGTATTTTTATTATAGATTTTGCTTTTGAGAGCTGAGATTTAAAATCTTGTAATTCTTCTTTCTCAAGAGGCTCTGAGATTAAAAACAACAACATCCCAATATGATGGCATAAAGTTCCCAACTGGTTTTTTATATCTATCCTTGGTTTTTCGTTTTCGTATCCCATATTGTTTATATTAATTGTAAAAAATAATATCTTTTACGCATTGCTTTTATTTTCGTGCTTTCATGTCCAGTTTACCTATCAACAGTCGGGCATTAATTTTTATTTTTTAAATTTAATAGAAGTGCTTTCCTGCTCCCAAAATTCCCACTATCACTCCAATCATCGCCGTAATAGCGGTAAATATCCAAATTCTCATTGTCACTTTTGTTTCCGGCCAACCCAAGGCTTCGAAATGATGATGAATGGGCGCTGCTAAAAAAACTTTTCGCTTAAAAAATTTCTTACTGGTAAGTTGAATAACTACTGAACCGGATTCAAAAATATAAATAAATACGATTATAAGCAAAACTAAAGCGGAATTGGTGAGCATCGCCACTATGCCCAAAGTTATTCCAAGCGACATCGCGCCAGTGTCGCCCATAAAAAATCTGGCTGGATAAACATTAAACCAAAGAAAAGCCAAAAGCGCTCCGGAAATCGCCGCGCAAAAAGAAGCTAGATCCATTTTGTTTTGAAAAAATGAAATGAGCGCGAATGATCCAAAAGCCATCAGCAAAACTCCACCATTTAGTCCATCCAGCCCGTCTGTTTCATTGGATGAAATAGCAGTAAAAATAATTACAAAAATAAATACCGGAATATACCAAAGACCAATAGAAAAATCTCCCATTGCCGGAACATGAATTTTATCCCAACCTAATTTATAATAAAACCAAAGGGCACCAAGAATAGAAATCACGATCAACCAACCAAAACGAGAAAAAAAACGCATCCCACCTCCCTTATTTTTTCCAATTCCCCGGACACTCATATAATCATCACATAGTCCCAAAATTCCCGCCGAAACAAGGGCAAAAAGAGGAAGCCAAACTTGAGACCGACTCAAAAAATCTAATCGAGCGATAAATCTTGTTTGAAAAAAACTAGCAACACTAGGGAAAAGATAATGCGAAGCAAAAGCTAGGGCAGTTACAGAAAACCACACTAGTACTCCACCCATAATTGGCGTGCCGGATTTGTGATTATGCAATTTATTCACATAAGTTAACTTTTTTCCATCAACGGAATTTTCTTTTATTTTTACTCCGATTTTATATTTATACAATATGTGCGTCCAAAACGGCGTCAAAATAAACGCCAAAACAAAAGCCAAAAATCCGGTAGTCAGAATTTTCATCACATCCACCACTTGAGGAATAGTTTGTATTTGAGAAATCTCCATATCATATAGCATGAAACATATAGCATGAAACAATGAGTTTCATTTATATATTTTATGTTTTTTTATTTATGTTACATGTTTCATGTTGCATGTTGCATGATTTACCGCCATTCGTAATTATCAAAAGTCCACTCCACCATTTTTTTCATATCCTCCCAGCGATTTTCGTCATTAAGTATCACGGAAACTATTTTATGTTTTCCGCTCGGATCAATTGCTACAGTGAGAAGCGATTTTCCTGCTAGCGGAGTGAAACCGGTTTTCCCTCCCAAACAACTCGGCATTTCTCGAAGCAACATATCGGTGTTTTTTAGCTGATGCATATATCTACCATCCGCCGAATAAATTTGCTCTTCCTCTATTCTCATTATATCCCAAATTAAATCGTATTGTAAGGAATAAACTGCAATTCTAGCAATGTCATAACTTGATGAATAGCACTGGGATTCTTTGCCGTCAATTTCTAATCCGGAAGGCGTGCAAAAATTGGTATCTTTTAATCCTAAACTTTTCGCTTTTTCGTTCATCATTTTTACAAAATTTTCCGGCGTTTTAGCAATATGAATTGCCAAAGCCGTCGCCGCATCATTAGCGCTATCCAAGAGCATGGCTTTTAAAAGATTGCGCACTGTTATTTTTTCTCCCACAAACATTCTGTTTGAATTGCAAAAAACACTAGTTGGACAACCAACTGTCGTACCATCAACATTAAGGGCAGTAGCAGTAATTGTTACGCTCTCTTCTAAATTTTGAATGTTCTCCACCACCAAAACCGCCGTCATAATCTTTGTCAGTGAAGCGATTTGGGTTTGTTTTCTGCCATTTTCATAATGCAAAATTATCCCACTATCAACATCAATTACCACTGACGAACCAGCCCAAATTTTCATATCCGCATAATCCTTTTTGCGCCATACATTCAAATTAGAAAAATTTTTACCATTCAAAGGAGAAAGATTTTGGAAAATAAGATTTTGGGGATTTTTACTTTGATATTGGATTTTTTCTTCTTTCTGTTTTTCTTCGCCCAGTACTCGGCTCTCAAATTTCAGCGGAATATTTTTTTCATAGTCAGCTTTGAGCACCAAACTTCCATACATAAAAATAGGTAAAAATGGAACTATTAAAATTGCAAAAATTATATTAAACATTATTGATTTGGAAAATTGTTATTGGAATTGGAAATTAGAAAAAAGTTTTTAAGTTCAATTTTCCCTTTTCTTATTTCCTAAACTATTCTCTATTTTCTTTTTCACTAATTTTAACCAACAATCACGCTTTCTATCCGACTATCTTTCGACAATGTCTCAAAATCTGGCAATTTAGAAATATCATCCAGCCCGAGTTTTTTCAAAAATTCAAAAGATATTTTATAAAGATAGCTTCGACTGTCATTGGGGTTATCCACTCTTTCCAAAAGTCCGCGCATCATCAAATTTCGCAGTGTGAAAGTACAATTGACTCCGCGAATCGCTTCGATATTAATCCGAGAAATTGGTCCGCGATAAGCTACAATTGAAAGCACTTCCAACGCCGCCTTACTCAAACTTTCTTGAATTTCACTTTTGATTAGTTCGGAAATAATCTGCGAATTTTCTGACGCTGTTGCCATTTGAATCTGGTCTTCTTTTTTGATTATTATTATTCCACGATTTCCGGCATATTCGCCTTGCAAAACCATAACGGCATTTTCCACTTCCGGATTTTCTACTCCGACAATTTTGGCGATCCGAGAAATTTTCACCGGTTCACCACTCATAAACAATATACTTTCGATTATTGATTTTAGTTTTTCAATTTCCATTTTTATAAATTAGTTATTTTTTAAACTTAGTTTTATATCTTCAAACAAATTAGTCTGCTCTACTTCGATCAGTCTTTGTTTTATCATTTCCAGCATTGCGAGAAACGACACAATCACTTCCACCTTATCCGTAGATTTTTCCACTAAATCAGCAAATGATGATTGAATTTTTTCGCGCAAAAAAATTTCCAAATCGTTTATCTTTTCTTCCAGTGTCACCACTTCATTTACTATTTCCTCGGAAAGTTTTTCTATGATCGGAATTTCACTTAAAATTGCGAGAAAATGTTTTTTGAAATCATAAACATTAAAATCCTCCGGCGGATAAAAAACCGCTTTGACATCAGTAAATCCTTCTCGAGAATAGCAAATTTTTCCGTTCTGGGCAATTTTTCCCAATTTTATCGAAGCTTCCTTGAATTTTTTATATTCTTCCAATTGATGAGTCAAGTCTTGAATTTCCTCTTCTTCCTCTTCACTAAATTTCAGCATCGGCAAAAGTGCCCGCGATTTGATGAGAATTAGCCGAGATGCTACAGACAAAAAATCCGCCAAATGCTCCAAATTGATATTTTGGTTGTCTTTTATATAATCCAAGTATTCACCAGCAACTTTGGACAAGCTTAGCTGGGTAATTTCCAGTTTTTCCTTCTGAATCAACTCCAAAAGCAAATCCATCGGCCCTTCAAATTTTTCGGTCTTAACATTATACATTCTATTTTTTAAGTTATCTCATTTACGAACTACGAAATAACCGAATTACGAAACATTTAAACTCCATTTTCGTACTTTCGCCCGCCTCGACTCGCGAAGACGCTTCGTCGACGCGAGGCGGGTATTTCATAAAACTATTTCTTTTTGCTAAAACTCCCTTTAATCACTTCTTCTTTTTTAATATATTCAGCTACATTTAAAAGTAACGACTCCGTATATTCTCCCGATCCAACATATATTTTTTTATTTTTGAGCAATAAACTATCCACAAAAATTTCCATTTTTAGAAGATCTGCAAATGGAGGCACTGCTCCAACCTTTCCCAAAAGATTCTTCTTCATCCAGACTTCCTTGGCAAAATCAATTTTTTTGGCGCTCTTAAGCCCTTGCTTTTTTCTTCGCGCGTTTATAGTTTTCAAAAGTTTTTGTTTATCTAGATTTTTATTCCCAGAAATTAACGCTAAAAGATAATCGTTATCCGCTTTCATCACTAGCGCCTTGGCCACCATTTTTGGTTCTATTTTTTCCGTCTGCGCCGTGTCCCAAGCAGTAAAAGTGGTTTTGTGATCAATGATATTAAATTTATACTTCTTATCCTCCAGATATTTTAATATTTTTTTGCTTAGAGCCATAAATTTAGCTTATTTATTACCCTCCTATCATATCATAACTGGCTATTTTTTCCAAGACAAGCTAATTTTCCGATCCTAAAGATCTATAGAAAAAAAATGGGAGCTAGCATCTGCTAACTCCCAATGTGAAACTCATAAAAAATCCTACCAAAACGGATGTTTTAACGCGTCATCGCCTTCAATGTCTGTTTGACACAATGCCTTGAGCGACGACTGGAGCCTACGCCCCGACCCTTTTTTGTATTGGTGTCTGGACTGATTCTGACACCAGAGTCTTTTGTTTTCGGCGCATAGGCGGTAGCCGTCGTCTTTTCCTGACTGGGAAAAATCACGACGATTTTCCGCGCCCGAGAAATCGTTGTGGGCGCAACATCGCAACCCATCTCCGAAAAAAACTCAGAACCTGTCATAACCCTGACCCTTTCAGGTTGTTGGGCAGAACCCGAAGAATTTGAGGATCCGGAACAACGGGAGGAGGCACCAAAGACTAATCCCGCAAGCATATTTTGGTAATAATTATATGCCGCGTACGAAATTCCTCTTTTCATAAGTCACTCCTTTTTTTGATAGTGTTTATTATTATTGGCCATTGCAAATTAGCAATAAAAAGACTAGTCATAACCTATCTTATTGCTAATTTCCAATAGACTTATTGAAAGAACTATAACTACATATCCTAACATAAAACCAGCCAAAAGTCAATGACTTCAGCTTGGTTTTGCTTATTTTGCCTTATTTAAGCCTATAAATCAATATAAGTTACAAACAACAAATAAAAATTCAAGACTTGTTATGTGATATGCTACTTACATCTTAGACTAAAAAAGGTACTTGACCCCTTTAATCTTCCACATTTTTGAATTGTCCTTTTGTACACCTCAAGGAGGTTCAGCCTCCAAAGGATATTCCTTATTTAGGTGGATATCTGCCTACCCACCTACATTCTACACTTAAATTTATTATTTCAAAACCTTTCTTGGCTCCATTTCATCTGCCGGGCTGATAATTTTTTCTTCTTCCAGCATATCTATAATTCGAGTCGCTCGCGCATAGCCAATTCTAAGTTTTCTTTGCAAGAATGACGCCGAGGCTTTACGACTTTCTAACACAAGTTTTTTTGCCTCCTCATAAAGCTTGTCATTGCTTAATTCTTCGTTGGGATTCATTTCTTGTTTGATATCATCAAATTTTTCATCTAATTTTTGAATTTCATAAAGCAAACTGTCATGCATACTGCTAATCATACCTTGTATATTACATGCAGTTTCTTTCTCCTTGTTTTCATTTATAATCAACGAATCTTTTTTTATACTTTCAATTTCAACTTTTATCGTTCTTATTATAAGATAATTGATTATTGCAATTACAATAATTACAATCAATATAATTGTTGTCATAATTTTTATATATTAGAAATTATTAATTAGTTTAACCCGAAAACAAATTGACCTCTCCTCAAAAACGCAAGTGAGTGATTTGAAAAATTTTATTTCTTTCAAAGCTTATTTTTTAGGTAAGTATGTACTAAATTATTTCAATTTATAAACATACTCCTTTTCTGCTTTGGCATATAAATTTTCTTGAAATCCAAAAAACATTGCGCGGATTTTCTCAACATCCCCAAGCGATTGTTCCGCATTGGCAATCGCATGATATTTCAGATTCAAAAGAATTGGCAATTTTTCTTCATCAAGTTCTTCCACTCCTTTTTCTTCGTATTTATTCAAAACAAAATCTAAAAATTCTTTTTGTTTTTCGTCCAATTTTTCAAAAATCTTATTCTTTGATTGTTCCACTCTTTGCGTTCTGGAAATTGTCGGAGTTAAGAAAGAAATATAAACTAAAACATCAAACAAATCACTTTGCTCGGCGTCGATCATTTTTTGCAATGTCTCCAATTCGTCTTTGCCAAAACCTTTTTCGGCAATACTGTCCAAAAAAGCTTTGCGAGTTGTTGGATTTGACCAAATTTTTCTCAATTCTTCTTCGCTTTTGAAAAATTCCGGCATTGTGCCAAACATATTATCCATAAATTCTTCCACAGAAATTGGCTTGCCATCCGCACTCCAAAATGAAGTAGAAATCATATGCTGAATTTCTCGTTCTTTGCCGTCGCGTAATTTTATTTTCAATTTTCTTTTTGGCTCTTCTTGATTTTCATCTTTTATAATCAAGCTCGTATCTTTTGCTTCTTTTGGATATTCAAACTCTTTTGACTCTTTTTCTGTAGTTTCGTCTATTGGATCACCATCCCATTCGGGATCAGAAAAATGATGATAGGCATCCACAAAATCATAAATAGTAAAATATTCCTTTCCGTCAAAAAGTCTGGTTCCGCGTCCAATTATTTGCTTGAACTCAATCATTGAATTTACCGGTCGCATCAAAACAATATTCCTGACATTTCGCGCATCCACTCCGGTGGAAAGTTTTTGTGAGGTTGTGAGAATCGTTGGGATAGTTTTTTCATTATCCTGAAAGTCCCGCAAAAATTGATCTCCGCGCGCGCCATCATTAGCCGTCACCCGCACGCAATAATTCGAATCCTTACTTTCTTTCATTTGATTTATCAAATCACGAACAGCCAAAGCATGATCTTGATTAGCGCAAAAAATTATTGTTTTTTCATTTTGATTAATCTCATCTAATAGTATGCGCACCCTTTTTGCTTCACGCTCTTTAATGGTAATAATTCTGTTAAAATCTGCCTCTTCATAAATCTTTCCTTCTTCTACTTCCCCTTCTACTATTTGATCATCCGAAGTATAAACATATTCATCCAGTGTAGTCTGAATTCTTTTTACCTTAAATGGCGTCAAAAAACCGTCATTCACTCCTTCTTTGAGTGAATAAACATAAACCGGTTCACCAAAATATTTGTATGTATCCACATTGTCTTTTCGCTTTGGCGTGGCAGTAAGTCCGAGTTGAACTGCCGGCGAAAAATATTCCAAAATTCCGCGCCAATTACCTTCGTCATTGGCTCCGCCTCGATGACATTCGTCGATAATAATAAAATCAAAAAAGTCTGCCGGATAATCTCCAAAATATGGTGTTCCGTTCGGACCACTCATAAAAGTTTGAAAGATTGTAAAATAGACACTGCCACTCATTGGCACTCCGCCCTTTTTACGAATGTCTAACGGATTAATTCGCACCAACGCATCTTCTGAAAAAGCGGAAAAAGCATTAAATGCTTGATCAGCTAAAATATTACGATCGGCTAAAAATAAAATCCTTGGTCGGCGCGCACCATCTCGTTTCAAAGTCCAACGAGTTTGAAAAATTTTCCAAGCAATTTGAAAAGCCACTGCCGTTTTTCCTGTTCCGGTCGCCATCGTCAAAAGTATTCGGTCTTTTTCTTCCGCCACTGCGTTTACAACATTATTGATCGCAATTTCTTGATAATAACGCTTTCCATATTCACCCTCATTTGGCACGCTGGAAAATTTTTCTTTCCATTCATTCCAGTCAGAAAAAGTTTTGTTCCAAAGTTCGTCAGGTGTTGGAAAATCAATCACGCTTTTTTCTTCTCCGTTTGCGAGTGACATTTCATAAATCTCTTTGCCATTAGTGGAATAGGTATAATCAATTTCTAATTTTTCTGCATAAGCCTTGGCCTGCGCCACTCCCTCCCCAACCTCAAGATTTTCCGCCTTAGCTTCAATCACGCCAATCTTGCGATTTTTATACACTAAAATATAGTCTGCAATTTCCGGTTTACCTCGCAGTCCGCCAGTTTGAATTTTTCCGTCGGTAATGCGAAACTCTCGCAAGACTTTTGATCCTTCAATTTCTCCCCAACCACTGCTTTTCAGTTTTGGGTCAATATATTCTGCTCTTGTTTCTGATTCGTTCATAAAATTCTTATTATTTGGTGTTTTACTCAAATTATGCAAATAAAATAGCTGCTTTTTCCTTTAAATAAAGGATTATTGTTTCTATTTGTTTTGGCCTGATGCAAATAGAATTTTCTCATCTTGAGATGGCAATCGATATCTAACATTTCTCTTGGATCCGCTTTGAGGAACAATCTTAGTCAGTAATCTTTTTTTTGTCCAGAGATTCAAAAGTCGAGATACTTTTGCTGTGTCTTGAATAAGTAAAATTTTTCTAGCCTCTTTGTTTGCAATATATTTATTTTTTCCAAGATATGTAGAGATTTTGTCCCATTCCCCAGGTGCTTTTTCATTAAAAAGCACCACCCTTGTAGCATCTTGCAAGATGGGATAAGTAAGAAATATTGGGGGGTAAAGATTTCCCTCATGCATAAGTTGACGCATCGCACGTACGCCTTCATTTTGATCAAGATTTGGCGGATCGGGAAATTCTCTCAATGCCTTCACCAGTAAATCATTCCTATAACCCAAGGATCTTTCAATTCCTATATTTGAAGGTGTTATGTTGAACGGCAATAATCCAGGATTCTCAATTTCAATCCTGTCTTCAAAAATTTTAATTTCAATATCTCGTTTTGTATGATAATCACGATGAATAACCGCATTTGTAATTGCTTCCTTTATTGCTCTTTCCGGCACCCTAAACTGTGTCACAAAACCAGATGGGACTCTGATTCCTGTTCTCAATAGATTTAAAACATATTCATGAGCATCGCTTATTTGCTTTATCATTGGACCGCCAATGGTTTTTGGATTTCCTATCAAATTCAATGTTTCAGATATTGTTTCCAGATTGCCATCATATTGAAAAACCCTGATGGCACATTTCGTATCCAACAAATCACTGGGAAATTCAGAAAACAACATTGTTGCTGCTCTTGTCGGAAGAATTTTTCCATCATTATTTTTTCTTGCTAGTCCTGTTTTCTCTAAAATAATTTCAATATCATCCTGCTCTATTCCCCTCTTCTTTCTCCAAGATTCATAATAATTAGATTTTAATAAATAAAATTCCACCTCAACCAACTCTCTATCGGCTCTTTCAAAACCTTTTATATATGAGAAGTGGACTATTTCCTGAGGATTCAACATTTTATTGCCTTTTTCTTGGCGAATATAAACATGGTTTTCAAAACTACGAAAATTATCAATAACCTTTGGAATATGCAAGAGTCCGATGCGAATTTCTTTTCCATCAATTTGTACCAGCTGAGGAGGCCATATATTAGAAATGGGAGGAATAATTTTTTTTACAGAATGTCCCAATTCATCAAATAATTCCAAATTTTCTTCTATCCCATAAATTCTATCCAAACCCATCTTCGTTGTTTTTTCAGGATCATCAACACCAAGGATTATAGTTCCTCCGTCCGTATTAGCCATTGCAATAATTGTTTGAAGTGTTTTATCAATAACCTCATTTCTACTTCCAAGTCTTTTGAATTCAATAGCTCTGGTTTCTGATGGTATTTGCAAAATAAAATCAACTAATTCTTTTTTATTCATAAAAATATATTTGCTTAACGCCTAATAGCAATCATTTAGCTCTCCTTCTAATTTTTTCATATATATTTAATTATACTACAATTATGTGTTTGTAGTATAATGCATTATACGAGTAATTGAAATTACTAATTTTATAGCTTAGAATAGCCATATTTTATATCAATTTGTTGTTTGAAAAATCATACTTCCCCCGCAAAGGCTTTCTTGAGCACCGATTTTTTCAACTCCTCCAAATCCGCCAGTTTTTGCTGATAAATCGCTTCCAGTTTTTTAGTTTCAGCCGAAAGCGCGTCAAGTTTGGCGACTATGGATTTTTGTTCTGTAATTTGAGGCAATGGTATCCTCACAATAGAAACCAAAGATATGTTTAAATTTCTTACCGTAGAGCCTGCCGCAAGCTTATCAAATTGATTAAAGACATACGGAGAACCTAAAATATTATATAAATAATCTTTATCTATTATATTTTTATTTTTTTCTCTCAAAACCAACCATCCGTCGTGGATAGCTCCTGATATTTTCATAATGTATGGTCTACCGAAACTCATTGAATTTGAAAGTATGAAATCCCCAATATTTACAATTCTAGATTTTTTTAATCCTTCGGGTTTTATTTTTTGGTTTGTTTTAAAAATATATTTATCTACATTTTTAGTATCACCAATTTTTATCCAGTTGATTCCATCCGCTTCGCTTGTTAAATATTTCTGTATTGGTCTTGGTGATCCTCCTCTTTCAATCTCTAATATTTCTCCTAATTTTTTATCCTCCCAATTTTTTCCTGAATTTTCAAAAATATTTTGTGAATAAGACTTAAAAATTTCTTTAGAATTTTTTAAATTCTTTTCCGCATTTTTTTTCGCTTTTTCAATCCCCTCAAAAACCTCATCTAAAATTTTCACGATGCGGTGTTGTTCGGGGAGGGGTGGGAGTGAGATTTCAATACTTTTGTATAATTTTGAATCAAGATTTCTAATTCCAGTAGAGTGACTTTGCATTTTTTCAGTAATACCAGAAATATAAGAAAAAAATAAAAATCGATGCAGAAAATTGAAATATAATTCCCTTGAATTTTTAATTCTTATCGCAGAAGTGAAATTACTGAAAGAGAAATCACCGTCTTTTTTATTAAAAATAACAACACGCCCTACTGGTTGCTTTGGTCCTCCACCAGATTTTTCGAGAATAATGTCACCATAAATCAATTTTCTATTTTCAAATTGTTTTTTTTCAACTTCTAAATAAGCAATATCGGAATCATCCAAATTACCTTCTCTTGTAAAATTTGTATTTCTTATAACTCCGACTTTAATATACGGAGGATTTTTACCCTTCCATAATCCATTATAAAAATCACAAACCTCACTAAGTTTTTTTGTCTGCCAGTCAGTTTTCATAATATTTTTTAATTTTAGTCCATAGACTTTTAAACTGAGATTGTTCAATCAGTTCAACAAATTCCTTTAATAATTCTGTAATATTTTCTGGCGGAAGTGGGTCTGTGTTTTCTTCAGGATTTCCGTGACTATAATAATTTATAGCTGAATAAAATATTTTATGATTATTTTTATTAAAATTTGGGAAAATAGTCACCAAAGAAGCAGCTTCAAATTGATGCAAGCCATAAAAATGTCTTAGCGTTTCAAAGAATCTTCTCATGTCATTGCCAATATTTTCATTACAACTTTCTTCTTTTGAGGCTTCATAAATTCTGCAAAGTGCTGTTTCAAATTCAGAAATTAGTTTTTCATTTGGAATATTTTTAAGTTCTTTTTTATTTAGCATAAAATAAAGAGCTTTTTCTTTGAAAATATTAGCTCTTATCATATTGAAAAATTGGGTATTGTGAGTCAGTACTATTTTTTGACTTTTTGGCTTTTCTTCGTTTTTCCAAAGTTTCTCATAAATGTCTTCTTCAAACTCTTGCAAGAGATTGCAAATTCCAAAAAAGTTTCCATAGCTAGTGCTACAGATTGGATCATCTATTATAAAAATCGAATTTTTATATTTGTCAGGACTATCAAATTTTTGGATGCTAGCTGCGAGAAAATAGCAGAGCCCTATCATAGTTTTTTCTCCTTCACTGATTCTTTTTGTTTCTTTTGAAATATCTTTATTATTTAATTTTAAGGAGATTGAGTTATCTATAATGTCGGCCGTATATTTCTTCAAACCTATAAAATCGTGTAAAAATTTATTAAAAAGAAAAACAATATTTGGAAGAGCATCAGCGTTGGGTAATTTATCTTTTTCTATATCTAGTTCTCGTTTTATATTTCTTAACTCTTCATTAAATATTGCAATTTTATCGAAATCAGTTTTGTTGTTCGTATAAAAATCAAAAAGATATTTTTGTCCAATTCTTTTTCTTAATTCTGTTTCTCTTGTACTGCTACTGTCTATATTTTTATTTATAATTGTAATAAGTTCTTTGTTTTTTTTGATTTTTTTGTTTATTTCTTCTATTTTTGTTTTTGGATTATTTACATATTCTAATTTGTTTTCATTTAGCACAAATTTTTCTTCATTTTTGTCATCTATATATTTTATAGAAATTTCAGGATTTATTTTTTTAAATTCAAGCATTTTTTTTATTTTCTCTATTTCATCTAAGATTGTTTCAACTAAAAGCTCCTGCCAATTCTGTTTAATTGCAAAACTATCCACAAAGTCTTCAGCTTTATTTTGTAAATTATTATTAATTGAAGACAAATCTTTTTTTAAAACTTCTAAATCTAATTGAAATTCAATTATTTTTGTATCAAATTTACCTTTTTCATTTTCAAAATAATTCTTATATTTTAAAAATAAATTTGTTACGGAATCATCTATTTTTCTTTTACATAATAGGCATTTCTTGTCCTCCTCACTTTTTTCAATACCAGTCTTTAGTAATTCCTGATTAATCCAATTTTCAGTAATATAAGATATATTTTCCTCAGTTTGTTTATTAAGTACCGTAAACACCTTCTCTTCCTCCAAAAGTTCATAAATACTATCCAGATTATCAATTTTGTCTTGTGATATTTCTACAAATTTCATTTGAAGCTTATCCGACTCATTAAATCCTTTAATCTTTTTAAATTTATCCTCGCAAGAACCAAACTCATCCTTTTTGAGAGGAATGGTAATCTCAAAATTTTCATTGATAATTTTATTGAAAGAAAATTCTTGCCATATGCTTAAATCACTTCCTTTATATTTATTATGTTTGAGATCTTTTTTTATTATATCTAACGAATTAATCAATAAATCTTTGATGTTTTTTCTATTCGTATTTTTTTGTGATATATCAGACTCGAAAGTTCTTATTTTTATATTTTCCTTGCCTAAAGGAATCGAGATTGTGCCATTAATATTTTTTTTGGAAAAATTATCACATTTAATATTTGCTTCAATATAGTCGGAATTAAAGACGTATAAATTATTTAATAATTTTTTATTTTCTATTGTCTTGAAATTTGATTTATTAATTACATTCTTATCAATACAAATAGAAAAATTTAACTTGCCATCATCGTTATTTGCTTCATAAGACAACAGCTCTTTAAGTTCTTTTTCCCCTGCACTAGAAATATAATCAAACAATCTGCTTAAATTTGTTTTACCTATCCCATTGGGTGCATAAATAACTACCTTACCAAAAAGATCGAAAATTGTTCTTTCGTTTTTTCTTTCTTTTTTATGTAAAAAAATATTATTGCCATTGAAATCTAAAAAATTTCTAACATATTTTATTGATTTTATTTCTTCTATTCTCATATTCTAAATAATTTTTTTAATATTTTCCAAAATCTTCTCACTTTCTTTATCTAAATTCCAAATTTCTTCCAAAATCTCTTTTGGCTCTCTTAAAACCACCTCGTCATTTTTATTCGGATTTTTAACAGAAATATCAAAAGTATTTTGATCTATTTTAGAAACATCCAGCGACCACGAATTGGCGCTGTTAGCTTTTGTCTTTTGCAATTTCACAAATTCTTCCAAATCTTTTTCGTTCAAAGAATTTGTCTTGCCAAGATTGCGATTAAGATTCAGTTGATAAAACCAAATTTTCTTGGTGGGAGTTCCCTTGTCAAAAAACAAGATCACAGTTTTCACTCCCGCACCTTGAAAAGCGCCACCGGGTAAATCTAAAACTGAATGCAGATTACAATTTTCCAAAAGCAATTTGCGAAGCGAAACAGAAGCATTGTCAGTGTTGGAAAGAAAAGTATTTTTGATGACAATTCCCGCTCGCCCGCCGGCTTTTAGAATTTTGATGAAATGTTGCAGAAAAAGAAAAGCTGTTTCGCCGGTTCTGATGGGAAAATTTTGTTGAATTTCTTTACCAATACCTGCGCCAAAAGGCGGATTGGCCAAAATCACATTATAACGATCTTTTTCCTGGATATCATTGATGTTTTCCGCCAAAGTATTCATATGCCTAATGTTCGGCGCTTCAACGCCATGCAAAATCATATTCATTATCCCGATAATATACGCCAAACCTTTAATTTCTTTGCCAAAAAAAGTTTTGTTTTGCAAAATATCCATTTCTTTGGAAGAAAGTTTGGATTGGTTTTGGGTTAGATAGTTGTAGGCTTCAACCAAAAATCCCGCGCTTCCACAAGCGCCGTCATAGACTGTTTCACCGATTTTCGGATTAACTGTTCTCACAATAGTTCTAATGAGCGGACGAGGTGTATAATATTCTCCACCATTTCGCCCGGCGTTTCCCATTTTGGCAATCTTGGCTTCATAGAGATGAGAGAGCTCGTGTTTTTCTTCATAAAGCCGAAAATGCATTCCGTCCACAACATTTAAAATTTCTCGCAGTTTATATCCGCTGGAAATTTTGTTTTTTAGTTCATGAAAAATTTCCCCAATTTTATATTCAATAGTGCTCGGTTCTTCTGATCTGAATTTTTTGAGATGGGGAAAAAGTTTGTTATTCACAAAATCATTCAAGTCATCTCCGCTCAAAGCTTTGTCGTGATCTAATTTGCCATTTGCATCTTTCGGACAAGCCCAAGTATCCCAACGAAATTCAGACGACAAAATATATTTATATTTCTTGCCCGACAAAGTAGCAGATTTTTTCTTGTCTTCTTCCAAATCATCCAGATATTTCAAAAACAAAATCCAAGAAGTTTGCTCAACATAATCCAACTCCGTCCCGCAACCGGAATCAGTATGAAGAATATTGTCTATATTTTTAAATGATTGTTCAAACATAATTTATTATTAAATCACAATTTATTTCTTCCAATCCTTAATTATAATCCCACCAGCCACTCTTTTCACAACCACCTTCTGTTTTTCTTTCCATCCCAATTCCTTATACATCTCAATTGGAATAGTGACAGCCAAGCTTGTTTTTCCTACTCTTGTGATCTTGCGGATGTTTTTGTCTTCACTTTTTCTTGTTGTCATATTTTTATTTTTAATACTTATCCCTGAAGTACAGCCAAGCTGACTACAGGGTAAATCTAATATGTATTTATAATACTTACTAATCCATTTTTTGCTCCTTCATTACATTCTCATACTACCACCAACCCCCCAACAATTCAAGCCACAAAAAAACAGGCCCTGACCTGTTTTTTTCAATTTTATTTCCTTCTCATATCCTAACATTTTCCTATTTCTTTTTCACTTTTATTGTCAGCAAGATGATATGCTGGCCAAAGTGCGGAAAGAACAATTAGTCCCGTGAGCACAAAAACAAATTTTACCGGCAAAAATAAAAAAACAAAAGAAGAAAGAATAGTTGCAAAAATATAGGCTACGGGCATAGAAGTTCGGAAGAAATCAACCACATCCACATCTCGGCAATCAATTCTTTTGTAAAAATAGGAATCTCGCATAATTTCAATTAGTGACGCGCCGATTCTAGTGGTAAATAAAATCAGCGCCCATTTCACAACACTGCCTGCTCCCATAAAATAAATTAGCATTGTTGAAACTCCCATTGCTAAAAGTGAAAAAAATAAAAGTTCTTTTTCTCCAATTTTCTTGTCCGCCCATAGCCCCGCGGGATATTGAAAAATCACAAAAGGAATAAGCATCACAGAAAAAATCTTTCCGATATCGCTCCAAGAAAAACCAAGATTAACTAGATAAATCGGAGTATAAATAACCATCAAGGCATAGAAAAATTCCAGCACAAAAGAAATATAATATATCCGCATAATATTTTTTCTGGCGAAAACTTTTTTCAAAATATCTGCTACCTTCAATTTCTGCTCAAATTTATCATTGACACTGCGTAGCCCAATCAGCCCGAAAATAAAAACAAAAATATTCAAAATCAAAGAAAAAACGAAAACTCCATGAAAGCCCATATTATCCAAAATATAAGTTGAAACAAAAGGACCAAATAAAAATCCGGCGTTAAGAATAGTCAGATGCACTCCGCGAATCCTTCCCGACATTCGATCCGTAGAAACACCTTCAATAATCAAATCAAGCGCTACCCATTCAATATGACCCAAAATTATATATAAAATCATCAGTATCATTCCGGCTTTTGAAGGTTCCAATAAAATCAAACCAAAAATAACAATCAGTTTAGCAAAAAGAGAAAAATAAAAAACATTAGCCTTACCCAAGACCCTCACGACTTTATGTAAATTAAGAAGAATGACTAAAAATATTATGTAGGAAACCGCATAGAAAATTCCCACATTTTCCGTGCCGATTGCCAACTTGAAATACGACGACATCACATAAATGAGAATAGCCTGCGCAAATCCCATTATGAAAGTGATAAATGTCATCAACTTTATTTTATTCTCATCTAATTTTTCTTTGTGTTTTTTCACCTATTGTTTATTTTGTTGAAATTAATGCTGGGACTATTATATTACGGCGCTAATCTTTTCACATCGCGCGGGAAAAGAATGGCTTCCTTGATTGAAGCAATGCCAAGAATTTTTTGCACAATGCGCTCTGATCCCAATCCCCAACCGCCATGCGCCGGCATACCCAGCTTGAAAACTTCCAAATAATCTTTGAAATCTTCCGGATTAAGTTTATGTTTTTTAATATTATTTACTAATTGCTGATAATTATGAATTCTTTGACTACCCGTTGCAATTTCCACTCCGCGAAAAAGCAAATCAAAACCTTCGGTAAATTGCGGGTCGTCACTGCTTGGCATTGTATAAAATGGCTTGGCACTGGCGGGATAATGTGTAATAAAAATAAAATCGCTATCATAAGTTTTTTTGGCCCATTCGCAAATCAACCTTTCTCCTTCCGGATCGATATCAATTCCTTCTGTTTCTTTGTTATATTCTTTTTTGAGAATTTCCAAAGCTTCCACCAATTTTATCCGCGGAAAATTTTCCGGCACCGAAATTTCACTTTCATATTCCGCCAGTTCTTTGGCGCATTTTTCTTTGACATCTTTTATAATTCTTTTCATCACTAATTCTAACTCATCCATAATTTCAGAAAAATTTTCAATAAAGCCCATTTCCGCGTCCAGCCCTGTATATTCATTGACATGGCGCGTGGTGAAGTGCGGTTCGGCGCGAAAAACTGTGCCGATTTCAAACACTCGTTCAAAAGCACCGACACCAGCTTGTTTGTAAAATTGTGGGCTTTGCGCCAGATAGGCTTCTCGTTTGAAATATTTTATTTTGAAAAAATTCGCTCCACCTTCCGTGGCAGCAGAAAGAATTTTCGGGCTTTTTATTTCTAAAAAACCTCTTTCTCTCATCACCTCTCCATAAGATTTCAAAATTTGCGAATAAACTTTGAAAATATCATTGACTTTTTTATTTCGAAGTGACAAGTTTCGATTATCCAAAAGAGTATTCAAATTTACATCCAGATCTTTTTTTGAAACATCAAATGGCAACTCTCCTTCCACCCGAGAAATTATCTCCATCTTTTCCACCTCAAGTTCCACTCTACCTAATGGATTTTCATTTTTTTCTTGTCCACCCGGCCGTTCTTTCACCAATCCTTCAACTGTTATTACATATTCACTGCGAACTTCTTTGGAAATTTGATGCGCCTCCACCTTGTCCGGAATGACCACCATTTGAATTATTCCTGAACGATCGCGCAGATCGATAAAAATAAGTTTGCCATGATCGCGTCGAACAGAAACCCAGCCGGAAAGCTTGACTTTTTGGCCAATTAAATTTGGAGTCTCTGAAATTAAAATCCGTTTCATAATATTAGTTCTAATTCGCTTTAATTAGTTTTATTTTCGTAACTTTCTAATAGTTCCCCAACTTTTTTGGAAAGTTCACTTGGAATTATCTTGGTTTTCACAAAAAATTCATTGGCTCCCATTTCTTTAACTTTTTGTTCAATATGTTCTTCCACTGAAGCGCTAAAAACAATAATTGGAATATTTTTGGTTTTTTCTTCCAATTTCAATTTTTCAATTATCTCATCGCCCGTCATCGCCGGCATCATCATATCAATTATAAATAAATCAAAGTCCTTACTCAAAGCTTCCTTGAGACCCCAAGCACCATTATTAGCTGTTTCTACTGTGTAACCGTCTTGGCGAAGTTTTTGTCCAAACATTTCTAAAAAAATTTCTTCGTCTTCGATGAAAAGAATTTTCTTCTGACTATTTTCTTGCTTTTTTTTGGACAATTTTTCATCTCCATTTTGCAAAGCTTCATTTTTTTTACTTTCAATATTCTGGTTCATTCTGCGCGATATTTCTTTGACCAAATCCGATGGCGTATAATCAGCTTTTATAATAAAACCATCCGCGCCCAGTTTCATTGCTTTGTCTTGGTCTTCTTTCTGGCTAAGATTACTAAAAACAAAAATTTTCATTTCCGGATTATATTCCCCTCCACGAACATTTTGCAAAACTTCAAAACCATCCATTTTTGGCATAATAAGATCCAGAAGCATTATGTCGATTTTTTCAGTCTTATTGAGACTCACCGCTTTTTCTCCCGAGTCAGCCGTCAAAACTTCATACCCGCTGTCCGCAAACTTTTTCTGGTATATTTCAGAAATCATCGGATCATCCTCAACAATAATAATTTTTACCATAAATTTAAATCGCTTAAAATTTACTTATGCTTAAATCATAGCTAAAAATACTAAGAAAAGCAAGCCCTGTAACATTTTAACTTGAAATCACTGAAGAATTAAAATTTTTGAGAAATTCTTGTTTGACCTGCCTCGCCGGTAGGCGGGGAATCCGAATTTCCTCCAAAAATTTCCTTTGGTAGCCGTTGATTGAGGGAAAT
>MFSE01000027.1 GCA_001784805.1 Candidatus Moranbacteria bacterium RIFOXYA12_FULL_35_19 | reverse complement strand
TTGAAACTTTCTCCCGCTTCATCGGCTATCACTTGCGCTTCCACTGTCCCTGGTTTTTTTTCTCCCGCACTAGTTTCCATTCCAGGAATAGTTATCCCATTTATCAAGCGAAATAATTTTCCATTACTACTCAAAAATCTAGTAGTAGCGACTAACGGTTGAGGACTAGAACTGTATTCGTTATAAATAATAATTTTCCCGCGCGCTTTTTGATTGGAAACCGCCTTATTCCCTGAAGCATTGAAACTTTCTTTTAGGGAAGTTTCAACTGAAATTTCTTTAGCCGGAATAATTTCTTTTTCAAAATCAATTCCAATGGCGCTTGTGCTTCCGGCAACGCTGGAATCGATTGATTCTGTTTTTACATCGGCTGTAATGGTGAGTACTGCTTTTGGCAAAAATAAATAAGAAACTATGCCAATCAGGACGAAAATTGAAAATAAACCAAAAGCCAAAAACCATTTATGGTCTTTTTTAGATAAATTATAATTTTTAAATTCATTCGAGTGAGCTTTTTTCCGATTATCCTGAAAAACACTTGGCTGGTAAAAAAAATTGTCTATTTTTTCTTTTTTATATTCATCTTCGACTGCCTCTTTTTTACTAGAAAATCTCACAATTGGCGCGTTTTCAGTTTCTGTCGAAATATCCAGATTCGTTTTGATATTTTTTTTCTTAGCATTATTTCCAAAACCAGAAACTAATTCCTTGTGGATTATCTGCTCCTTGGCCGGTTCAAGTTCTTCGTTGATTTTTATTTTTCTTTTTATTTTTATTTTTTCCGCATAATGCGCCGGATTTTCTTCCTCGCCTTTCTCGTCGAAATAGCTTTCTGAACCCATCCCGCTAAGCCGAGTTTGATTTCCCCTATTTTCAATCGTTCCGTTTTCGGATGGATAAAATTCTTCCCCGCCCTCATTTATTCTTTCCCCATCTAAATCAATTTCTCCATCAGCGATATTATCCATTTTTTGTTGCACAAAAATACCGGCTTTTTCGATAAGCACCTTACCTAATCTATCTTGAGTTACTATCATCAATTGAATTTCATTCTCATCCGCTTCTTTTTTAAGAATTTTCAAATTGACTATGCTCTGAATAAGCAAAGCTCTTTTCGGCACCACGATAACCACCTCATTAGTCCGAGCTTTTTTCAACCTCTCCACGATAGAAGTTATTTCTTCATCGATGTCGATATAAAATGTTTGATGCATATAATCACTAATTTACACAAATTTATACAAATTTTACACTAATACACAAATGATTTGTGTTTTTGTGTTTAATTTGTCATAATTCGCATTTAATTTGTTTATTTTATTTTTGTATCATCTTCACTGTCCGCCGAAGTATTCCCGCAATCACTTTTTCTTCACCGGCCAGATCCAGCGCTAAATTAGCCAGCCCCATCGGTGTGATATCTTGTGGATCTTTCAGTTTTCTTGTTTCATCCACAATATTCACTACATCTTTCGGTTGTAAAAAACAAACTTCAATCGGCTTGGCAAAAGGCAGATTTTTTTTCCAATGAGCGGAAAGCAAGGATTTTTTTATCCCCGGCAAACCCGAACCGCCTCCACAAAGAAAAAAACGGTGAGGCAAAATATCCGATTCGGTAAATTCTGATAAAGTAAGTTCTATCCCGCGAAGCCAAACATCGCAATCATCAGAAAGTATTTTTTCAATTTTCATACTCACATCGCGTCCTAATTTTCCTTCAGCATATTTAATCTTAAGCATTTCCGCTTCTTCAAATCCAATATTGAGTTCTTGCGCCAATCTTTTAGTGAAAGCTCTTCCTCCTAAGCCAAACATTTTTGTTCCTTCCAATCCGCCATTTCGAACAATTGCGATATCAGTTGTTCCTCCACCGATATCGATAAAGATTGCGCTAAAATCCAAAGAATCTTCCACTCCCATCGAGCGAGCCACCGCATAAGGTTCAGCGGCAATGCTTAATAGATCTAATTTCAATTCTTCCGCAATTTTTGTCAGCGCTCCAAGATGCATCATCGGCGCATAAGCATTGAAAATGGAAATAGAAACATCGCGCCCTTGAAATCCTACAGGATTAGAAACTTTATACCCGTCGATTCGAACATCCACAATCACAGCGTTGATTAGTTCGATCTCTATTTCACTGTGTCCCGTTTCCCAAGACAATTGACTTCGAATTCGATCAAAAGCTTTTCTTTGAACTTTTTGAATAATATTTTTTAGTTCTGGCAAATCAATTCTAATTTCCGGATTGACTCTTTCATAATGCACGGTCGTAGTAGTTCCTTTGACCAACTCACCAGCAATTCCAATGATAGCTTTTTCAATTTTTTTCACACCCGACATACTCTGCGCCTGCGCAATCGCTCCTTTGCAATTGCCAATCACGCCGGAAATGTCCGACACAGCTCCACTATGCATATCTTTGAGTCCTTGGCGCGCTCTGCCCACGCCTTTGACCACTCCAATTCCTAAATCCTTATCAATCTTAAAAACCAACGCCTTCACCACTTCCGTACCGATATCCAAAGATAAAATATGCTCCGAAGAAGATCTGCCTAATCCTAAAATTTTAGAAAAAATAGCCATTGCAAAAAAATAATTTTGTTTTTATTAACTACCAAAATTATACCACATATTCCAGAAAACAAAAAGCGAAGCCTGTCTCACATGAGTAGCCTCGCCTTTTTATATATTCAAAATTATTTTTATTCCACCACTATCTTTCGAAATTCCCTTTTTCCGACTTTCAAAATTTTTCCATCCATAGCTTTTGAAATTTTAGTCTGAATATCTTTTATGATTTCCCCATCCAGCGAAACTCCGCCTTGTTCAATTTTTCTTTTGGCGTCCGCGTTGCTCTGCGCTAGTTTTATTTTCACTATAAAATCAATCAATCTTTCTCCTTCATCAATTTTTTCTTCCTTAACTTCCTCCGGCGTTTCTTTTCTGGAAATAACTTTTTCAAAATATTCCTTAGCCTCATTAGCCTTTTTTTCTCCGTGATAAATTTTCGTTATCTCATAGGCCAACTCTATTTTTGCATCTCGCGGATTAATTTTACTGTTTTCTAAATCTTTTTTTATTTTTTTAATTTTATCCAAAGAAATATAGGTGCAATCAGTAAATAGTTGAGGGATATTCTCATCTGGTTGAGCCATAATTCTTCCAAACATATCAATATCATTTTCATCTAAAAATACTCCAGTTCCTAAACTTTTAGACATCATCTTTTCTTTCGTCACTGGATTTTCAAGAAGTGTAGTAATGAAAACAAATTTTTCCTTATCTTTTAATTTTCGAAGTAATGTTCTTCCTATAAGTGCATTGAACTTCTGATCGTTTCCACACATTTCAATATCTACATCCATTACTACACTATCATAACCCTGCATTAAAGGATAGAAAAATTCATGCAAATATATTGGCTTTTCTTCTTTCATTCTTTTTTCAAACATATCTCTTTCCAACATTTGCTGAACTGTAAAATTAGAAGCTAATTTTATCACATCTTCAAAAGTAAGTTTTGATAGCCAATCATGATTAAACATAATTTTAACCGGATTTTCTTTATCATTAAAACTAATAACTGGTTTTACTTGCTTCAGCCAAGTTTTAATATTTTTTTTCACATCACTTCTGGTAAGTTGTTTTCTGACTGAAATCTTATCCGTTGGATCTCCAATGCGAGCAGTAAAATCTCCAATTAAAAATATCACTTCGTGTCCAAGTTTTCTAAATTTTTCTAAAATAATATAATTAGTTGCATGTCCTAAATGCAAAGAAGTTCCAGTTGGATCCGTTCCAATATAGATTCTGATTTTTTTCCCCGACATTAAAAGTTTTTTTAGCCCTCCCTTCGAAGGTAAAACTTCTTCAACACTTCTTTCAAGAAGTTCGTCAATTAATTTTTCATCAGTTATAATTTTTGCCATAAAATTTTATCTTATTTTTATTAAATTCCCAAGCGTGCTGCAAAATTAAAAGAGTAAAAATAATTTTGCCAACTTTTGTCCGTTGATTTATACTCGTTGCTAAACGCGAAATAATCCGCCAAAGCTTCTCGCACTCGCAATATTTCTTTCAACCCTTTTCTGTTTTTTGGATCAGAAATTGTAAGATCAAGCAATTCCAGTGCTCGCTCAAAAGCCATTCGACTATATTCCAAATTTTCCTTGTTTTTCCATTTTATCGTGCGCTCAACCTCACTGCCAACATTCGCCATTTGTTCAAAAAAAGAAAATTCTTGCCAATGTTCATCCGTAAGATTGGTATGATATTTTCTTTTTTTATTAACTATTCTTTTCCTCTTAGCTATTTTCATAATTATTTTTAACTAGTATTTCGTAGATTCGCATTAAATTCGCCCGCCTCGCGTCGACGAGCGATCATCTCCGCGAGTCGAGGCGGGTAGTTTCGCATCGGTTAATCTAAATTTAGCATTATTATTAGTTGTTTGCAAGAATTGAGACGCAAAAAAAAGGACTGCGCAATGTTGCATGCACGCAGTCCTTATTATTCTTAGATCTCTTTTTTTATCGGCCCTAATTATTGAGCCTGGTTGATTGTCATTTGGCCAATCCTTAACTCCTGCTTGGCCAAGCTGATTTTTTTAGCGCCATGATAGTAAATAGGGATTATTACATCATCCGCATCCACCATCATATCCTTAAATTGTGCACTACCCACGAAGAGCATTTTTTGTAAAAACCCCCGCTCGTTGGAGACAATCACTGCCACAAGAGTACCTCCCATATAAATAAAGTGATTAGAGAGATAAGTCGATAGTGAGCTTTGTACACCCCATGTTGGAGCAAGCAAGAAATAGTCCCAATCGGTATCTGCTGTAGGCAGTCCAGGGTTTGCCGGACCTTCCTGCCAACCTCGTACAAATAAACCGATATCAGATGGTTCAATTTCACGTGCTGACCAGGTTGGAATTTGAGCGTCATAGTCATTCATTTCACCACTCAGATAAACCTGCATTCCCTTGCATGGATTTTTAAAAAAATACCAACCCGGTGGTAATTGTTCACCCTGATTATGAAATACCCAATTTCCAGGCGCGCCCCATGAACCCATTTCCCATCTGTAAGTTGCGAACGATTCGCAATTTGCCCACGGCGCCGTAAACGAAAAATTCACATACCGGATGAAGCCGTCGGGATTGTTATCATAAACAATAATCCTGTTTTCCTGGGCCATTGCTGACATTGAAGAAAAAACCACAGCTATTGCCAACATGATAATAATAATTGCCTGTTTTTTCATTTTTCTCTCTCCTCAAAATAAAATTAAAAAATTCGGCCGAAATGGCCATTACTTCTTCAATTACCCGATTTCTGCCTCAAATTAGATCACTAACTAAAGGCAAAAACTGGGTAATTGAAGTTTTGGTTGAATTTTTAATGTACGATTTTTAACTATGAATACTAGCATATATCTTCTATTTTGTCAATACCAAGTCTCTTCCAATACAGAATGTCCCCCCAAATGAGTTTCGGTTTCTAACGCAAGATGACCCCCGAAATGAGGGTCACTCGCCT
>MFSE01000026.1 GCA_001784805.1 Candidatus Moranbacteria bacterium RIFOXYA12_FULL_35_19 | reverse complement strand
AAAGTTTTTTATCATTTTTTCCATAGCCAAGCTCATCCATTAATTTTAGAAATTCTGTTTTATCCGCTTCTTTCATATGTTTCTTGACTGGATTAGATCCTTTGTCATAATAGCATCCACCAGTGAATCTTCCTAAATCAGTTTCTTTATCCAGCATGGCAAACAAAAATTCTTTCCGTACTCCGGTTTTTTTGTCCGCATATTTTACCGCGTCAACAAGATCATCCATACTGTATGAGCTACCCAAAAAACTGGACAAGGTACTTCTTAATTTAGCCATTTTGGCCTGAAGCTGACTGATAGTAAGCTTAGTTTCATTTATATCCGAGACGATAGCGTTTTTTTGAGACTGTTTTTCCGCCAACAATTCTTCATGCTCTTCCTTTTTTTCTGCTAATTCTTTTTTAACAGTTTCCGCATAATCTTTGTCTTTCTTTATTTCTTCAAAAATTACCAGTAGTTTTTCTTTGGCATTTAGCACTTGATCAAAATTCTGAAAATATTCGCCGAAGTTTTGATTGGTAAAACCTAGCCCTCCAAAAACCTCCTGATCGCTGAAATACATTTCTTGCGCATAGGCAGTTAAGATTTTTTTATTCAATTCTATTTTATTTTTTAAATTTTCCAGCTCCTGCTCTTTTCTGGAAATTTCCGTTTCAGTTTTATTCAAAAGACTGGCCGTGGTGTTGATTTGACTTTGCGTAACAGAAAGATTAGCCTGACTTTGTTGCAATTCTTTTTGTTCCTTTTCCAGCTCCGCTTCAGTTTTTTCCAATTTTTTTTGCGCATTAGTAATATCCTCGTCTGAATAAACTTTTTGAGAGAAACTACCAAAACCAACTGCCAGAAAAAAAACTGCCAGAAAAATAAAAACTATCTTCCGCCTAAATAATATCTTCATAGTTATATTGTAGCAAATTATTGACAAAAACAAAACTGCCCCGCCAAGGCGGGACAGTTTTTCCAGTATTTCACAAAAATCACTATTCTTTTTTAGCTTCCCCCTTCTTTTCCTCTTCTCCCTCTGGAGTTTTTTCTTCTTTGATTATTCCTTCAACTTTTGTCACATCTTCTTCCACTTTTTCTGAAAGCTGTTCTAGTTCCTCATCGCTTCGAGGAGGAGAAACAAGCGCCACTACAGTTTCTGGATCAAGTTCAATCTTTATTTTTGGAGAAATTTCAAGATCTTTGATACAAATATGATCTTCAAAAGTCTTCAAGCTTGATATATCCACGGTAATTTCTGAAGGCAAATCGGCCGGCAAGCATTTGACTGTAATTTCGTCTAAACTTTTCACCAACACTCCGTATAATTCCTTTACCGCTGGAGCTTCTCCAATATAATTTAGTTCCACTGCTTTTTCAATTTCTTCATCCATTCTAACTTGAAAGAAATCAGCATGAATAAATTTTCCCGTTACAGGATCTTTTTGAATTTCATAAATAATAACATTGCGCTTGTCTTTTTCATCAATATCCAATTCGATTATCGTACTTTCTCCAGCTTTCTTGAGCAATCTGGAAAAATCCAGCGCCTTGATCCAAAGACTTTTGGATTCTATTTTTTTTCCATAAACTACTGCTGGAACCAATCCTTCTTTTTTTCCTTTTTTGGTTTTTTTCCCAAAAACCTCTCGAATTTTTGCTGACAATTTCACTTTATCCATATTTTTGCCGCCCTACCTAAGATTTACGAACTACGAAATTACCTAAATACGAAAAAATAAACTCTTTTTTTCGTACTTTCGTATTTCGTATTAATTTCGTAGTTCGTAAAATCCGCTCTCAGGCGAAATAAAAAATTAAAAAAGCTAAACGCTTTATCTCTAAGATTCTAGCAATAAAATAAAAATTCGTCAATTACTTATATTTATTTTTGGCTTAAATAAAGCCAAATTATCTAAATCAAACTTTATCGATAAAGTTTCTAAGGCTTTTTCTCTCTCCTATTTGTCAAATTCTGGCATATGCAATATTTTGACGACTTTTATTTTTTATTCATCATTATAAAAAATAAGAAAAAAAAATTAAGTCTTAATTCTCCTTATGTACACGCTTTGGACAAGCCCGATAGCAGAGAGCATTACCACCATTGAGCTTCCGCCATAACTTAGAAATGGCAACGGCACACCCGCTACGGGCATCACCCCAATATTCATTCCAACATTAATGAAAAATTGAAAAAATAAAATCGTCAAAATTCCTAATGTAATTAAATACCCAAAATTATCCCGCGCCAATTTTGCGGTTTCTTTTATCCGCCAAAAAATAATACCAAAAATAATAAAAATTGCTAGTGCTCCCAATAGTCCCAACTCTTCCGTAATTACAGAAAAAATAAAATCAGTGTGTTTTTCCGGCAAAAAATTTAATTGAGACTGCGAACCATGACCCAAGCCTTTGCCAAAAATTCCGCCAGAGCCAACTGCAATAGTTGCTTGAATCACATTATATCCGCTTCCCATCGGATCATGCTGGGGTTTTACAAAATTTATTATTCTATTCTTCTGATAATCTTTTAAAAAAAACCAGCTAGATGATGTTGCCAAAATTCCAACAATTACAAGTAACGCCAGATTTTTTTTGTTTAATCCTGAAGCCAAAAGAAGCACCAGCCAACCTGATAAAATAACGGATGACGAACCCAGATCTGGTTGTTTCAAAATGAGAAAAACCGGAATAAAAATAAGCACAATCGAAGCACTTATGCGGATGATTATACTCAATTGGGTTTTTTTCTTACTTAAAAAGCTAGCTAAAAAAATTATGATGATGATTTTAGCAATTTCTACTGGCTGAACATTAAAGAAAAAAAACTCCAGCCAACCCGTGTTGCCTTTGACAGTTTTGCCTAAAAAAATAACCGCCACTAAAATCAAAAGCATCAAAAAATATAATTTGGTGCTGTGATAATTGAGCAATCGATAATCAAAAAAAGACAAAAAAAACATCGCCAATATTCCAATGATAATTGAAATTGATTGTTTTTGAAAATTACTTGCATTAAAAACTGATCCCGAAAAAGAAATACTATAGATAATAAGCATGCTTATAAGCAAAAGCAAGCTCACAGAAATTATCAAAACCCAATCTAATTTCAACAACTTATTCATTATGATAAAATCTTTTTAGAAAAGAATCGGAATTAAAAATATTCACCTCCGCTTGAGCTTCCATCGCGCTCACTGCGCCAGGAAAATTACTTGGCCAGAGAACTTTGAAATCTCTGTCTTCGCCGGATTTAATAGTTTTCATTTCTGTAGAATTAAGCGCCAAAATATTACCCGTAGAATCTTTTAGTATCACTTGAATTTTTATGCTTTCAAAATCATACGGACTGCGATTTCTCAATAATCCTTGAGCGCTAGCAAAGCCCACTCCGCCAGAAATTTCGCTATAATTTTTGTTGATGATTTGAATATCCGGCCTTTCGTAATAATCTTCAAATTTCACCCATTCAGAACTAACAATCTTGAATTCGCTCGAAGCTGGATTGACTGGAGAATCTAAATTATTTTCCACTATATATTTTTCTTCTCCCGGCAAAATAAAACCCTTATTATTTTTAGAAGCAATAATATTACCGGAAGAATCCTTAAAATTTATTTCATAAGAAAAATTTTTATTGCCAAAAACAGCGTTCGGATTGGAAATCTTGGCATAAAAATCATATTTATCATTAATTCCTGAAGGGATAACCCCAATTTTTTCAATAATCAGATCTTGTGCTTTTATCTCATCGCATTCTTTTTGGCAAACTCCTCCGCAATCTATGCCTTTTTCATTTTGATTTTTAATTTTGTCAAAACAATTTTCTTCTGGTTTGAAAATAAAATACAAACCAAAAATAATTAACAAAAAAATTGCCACATAAATTGCAACTATACTATATTTTTTTAACTCGGTATCCATAGTGTAATTCTAGCATAAATTTACGAACTACAAAATAGCTTAAATATGGAATACTCCTATTTCTATTATTTTTCGTACTTTGGTATTTCGCTTATTTCGTATTTCGTAATAAACAAAAAGAGCATTATTCTGGCGGCGGCTTACTCTTCCCCGATAAATCGGGGTACCATCAGCGCTGAAGTGCTTAACTGCTCTGTTCGGAATGGAAAGAGGTGTAACCACTTCGCAAAAGCCACCAAAATAATGCTCTCTTTTTTATTCACATGCTTTAAAAAGCCTTAATTACCGGAGAAAAAAATAGAAAAAATACTACGGTCGTCATTATAAGGGTAAAAAATGTAAAAATAAACTTCAAACTTTTCTTATAATTTTCCATAAATACAATAATTTAGTAATTTCTAACTGCTAACTACAAGTCGCTGATTTACGCTGACTTTACGCGGATTTTCGCCGACATTTTTATATGTCCGCGTTTATCCGCGTCCAATCCGCGTTAATTTGCGACTGATTAAGAGAGATAATGTTCAATTTATTAGTATCTCTCGACTGAACGGATTACTCCGCTTTCATCTGAGACCTATCAAGCTAGTCATCTTCTAGCAAATCGTCCCGACTTACGTCGGGAATTGCCTAATCTTGAGGTGGGCTTCCCGCTTATATGCTTTCAGCGGTTATCCCGTCCAAACGTAGCTACCCAGCAGTGCTCCTGGCGGAACAGCTGGTACACCAGAGGTTTGTTCTTTCCGGTCCTCTCGTCACATATTCCCCTATTTCTAGGAGTGCAGACTATATCTTCATCCCCGATTCAATCGGGGAGCCGACATATTATAGTGATATATTTCCAAATTCTATCAATCACTATCTTTCCACCAATGAGGCAGAAAAGTCGTTACGGGGTTAATTCTAAAACTTTCAACAATTCTTCTTTAGTTTTTTTTCTTTTAGTAACATAATTTTCTGATTGAATCAAAATAATATTATCCACTAAAATTCTATAATCTTTTTCAGATATTTTTTTCTTTTGAAGAATTTTTGCCGATTTTAGCAATATCTTTGTTTGGATTTTTTTGAATTTAATATAAGGTTTAAGCAGTTTCAATATTCTTTCCACTTGCTTATAACCGTTAATTCGCAATTCCGTAATATTATCATTACGCCTGCTTATATATCCAATTCTAAATTTTCTCTTCATCCAAAACAGAGTTTTTTCATGGCGAGAATCCTGATACATACAAATTGTAAGCATGAAACGAAACCTTCCATTATCGTTTCTTCTTTTTATTTGCATCATCAAACTTCCATCACCATCTAAAAAACCAGCAATATAAGCTAAATCAGTTTTAGAACAACTTCCCACGGTATTACCTTAAAAAATTATTATGGTCCTCAACCTAATTATACTACAAAAACAAAGAACCGCAATGTTTTTGATTCATTAAACCAAAATAATTATGAAGGTTTCACCGTTATTAGTCGGATTGTCAATCCCGCTTACGCGGGAAAGTAGCAATTTCTTACTAAGAAAGAGTCCTCTCAAGCAATAACGCCTACAGCAGATAGGAGACCAACCTGTCTCACGACGGTTTGAACCCAGCTCGCGTACCGCTTTAATTGGCGAACAGCCAAACCCTTGGGACCTTCT
>MFSE01000025.1 GCA_001784805.1 Candidatus Moranbacteria bacterium RIFOXYA12_FULL_35_19 | reverse complement strand
AAAATTTCCCTCAATCAACGGCTACCAAAGGAAATTTTTGGAGGAAATTCGGATTCTCAAACAAGAATTTCTCAAAAATTTTAATTCTTCAGTGATTTTCATTTAGTTGAGTTTAAGGTTAGCGGAGGTGGCTAATTTTTTCCAATTATCACGCAAGCCTTTTTTATTTTTTTCTGATTTATAGCGGAAAAACCCAGCCACGGCAATCATCACGGCATTATCTACGGAGTAGGAAATATCAGGTATTATGTATGAAGCATGGGGTAATTCATCTTTCACTGACGCGCCAAGCTGTTGACGCAACTGGGTATTGGCAGACACTCCGCCAGCTAGCATAATAGTTTTGGGATTATATTTTTTGGCCGCACGCATGGTTTTGGAAATCAAAACATCGCAAACGGCACTTTGAAATTCATGGCAAACGGCACTGACAAAATTTTTGTCGGATAGCAACTTTTCATTTTTTTTGACTAAATACAAAACAGCAGTTTTGAGTCCAGAGAAAGAAAAATTAAAATCTTTGGAACTTATCATCGGTCTTGGCAATGTAATTTTGGACATCGAATGTCCAAAATGGACATTCGATGTCCATTCTGTGGCTTTCGTCGAAATAACAGGGCCACCAGGATAACCCAACCCCAAAATTCTCGCTGTTTTATCAAAAGCTTCACCCACGGCATCATCTAGTGTTTCGCCGATAATTTCATAATGCAAATGTTTTTTCATAAAAATTAATTGCGTATGCCCGCCAGAAACTACCAAACATAAAATCGGAAACTTTATTTCTTCCCCTTTTTCTTTTTCTGATTTTGAATTTTGAATTTGTTTGAGATTTGAGATTTGAGATTTGAGATTTACGCCAACTTTATTCCGCTCAAGCGGAATAAAGTTGGCGTAAATGTGCCCTTCGATATGATGAATTCCGATAAGCGGTTTTTGCCAAAGATAGGATAATGTTTTGGCAGTTTCTACTCCAATTAGAAGCGCCGGAATAAGTCCAGGGCCATTTGTAACAGTAATTAAATCAATCTCATTGGAAGATAGTTTAGCTTTTTTTAACGCCTCATTGATCACGGGCAAAATATTTTTCAAATGTTCTCTGGCGGCCAAATTTGGCACGACACCACCCCAAGCGGAATGCAAAGCAATTTGGGAAGAGACAATGTTAGCTAAAACCGAAAAACTGCCATTTTTTTCTTCCAAAATGGCGCAAGCAGTTTCGTCGCAAGATGTCTCAATGCCTAAAATAATCATAAATTCTGGATTAGTCCTAATGCCGATATTATAGTATCATTATTATAGGGAAATATAAAGTCATAAGTAAGATATTATAAATGAAAAAAAATAAAGTCAAAAAAGAATTGACTGATGGTGAACTGGCGGAAATTGTCCGTAATTTTGATGCGGAAAGATATGGCGAAATAATGGAAAGATACCAAGGGAAACTGTTTGCTTATCTTTACCGTCTGATTGGTTCTCGCGAAGAAACGCAAGATATCTTGCAAGACATTTTTATCAAGGTTTATAAAAATCTAAAAAGCTATGACAAAACGCGGAAATTTTCTTCTTGGATTTATCGCATTGCCCATAACGAAGCGGTAAATCATATTAAAAGAAAATCGCTCAAAAGATTTATCCCGTGGGAAGATATCGCTTCGACGAAAGATAAATTAGAAATGGTGAGCTCGGAGGAGAGCGCTGACAAGGCTTGGCTTCGAAAAGAAATTGGCAGGGAAGTCAATATGGCGATGGAAAAATTGCCTTTGAAATATCGGCAAGTTTTGGCTCTGCGGTATTATGCAGATAAATCATACCAAGAGATTGGTAAAATTTTAGGAAAATCTGTAAACACAGTCGGGACCCTCATCAGTCGAGCCAAAAAGAAACTCGCCCAAGAGTCGCGCTATTTTCGAAAAAGAAGTTTTTATTGAAATTCGTACCGCGTAGGGGATTCGAACCCCTGATTTCCAGGATGAAAACCTGGCGTCCTAGGCCGGACTAGACGAACGCGGCAAACAGTTTAATAAAAAATGCCTTAAGGCATATAAATATTACAACAAAAATAATTCTAACACAACCCAGTAAATAAGTCCAGTGGACGGGGATGGTTTTTTTATCTTTTCCAATCTTGGATATTGCTCACCGCTATTTCAATTTTATCGGCAATTCTCAAATTCCTGATTTGATTGCGATTTAAAATTTGGAAGTGCTTTACTTTTACCAAATATTCGGGAATGTAATCAATTTCTTCTTGAGTTGTCATCCAATCAAATTTATCAAACATTTTCAAATTAACTGGTTGAGAATAACTGCGCAAAGTTTTTCGTCCTTTGGGGTCGGTGTATTCGTGGAAATAACTCATAACCAATTCATGAATAGAAGAATAAACCGGTTCGCGATAACGCAAAACAGAGTGATTGGTTTTGGAAATGGCGCCCCAATGGCCATATTTTCTAAAGGGCGCGATTACATGATCAAAATCATCGCGAGTAGCTGTAAGATCCAAAACTAGGGGAGGCTGTCCATTGACGCGCAAAGCTAACGCGGCCAAGACCGCTCCTTCGGTGCAATGACAAATTTTTTTTTCTAAAACTGACAGTGGGGAAAGAAAAGTTTCGCCGTCTTTTTCAAAATTCATCGGCATCGCATCCAAAAAATCCTGAATTTTTTTGGGAGTATTTAGCGATTTTAGAATCTTCAATTTTTCTTCGGGGATATTAAACATTTTTTATTTGCTTAAGATAAAATTAAATAAATAGCCGGTGAGGACAATGCCTGTTCCAACAATGCCGGCAAAAATAAGGATAAGTTTTATTTTCATCACTTTTTTTAGAATCATAAATTCAGGCAAGGAAAGCGCCGTGACAGACATCATAAAAGCCAGACTTGTTCCTATGGATACACCTTTTTCCGTTAGAACACCGACCAGCGGAATTATGCCGGCCACATTGGAATAAAGCGGAATACCAATCAAAACTGCCAAGGGTACAGCATACCATTTATCCGCTCCAGCATAATGCGTCAGAAAATCAGTTGGCACATAGCCGTGAATCCACGCGCCGATGCTAATTCCAATAATTATATATAGCCAAACTTTTTTAATAATGTTTAGCGTATAATTTTTCGCATAATTTATTCTTTGCTTCCAATCCAGTTTTGGTAATTCTAATTGTTTATTAACTTTATTTTTATATACAAATTCTTCCACTAAATTTTCTACTTTTAAATGTCCAATAATAATTCCTGAAAAAAATGAAATAACAAGTCCACTGACAATATATAACAAAGCAATTTTCCAGCCAAACATTCCAAGAAGCAAAATCAGTGCTACTTCGTTTATCATTGGGGAAGCCACTAAAAAAGAAAAGGTTGTGCCAAGCGGTACGCCGGCTTCTAAAAAACCCAAAAATAGTGGAATAGCCGAACAAGTGCAAAAAGGTGTGATAATTCCCAAGAGCGAGGCCAGAATATTGCCGAAATATTTTTTCTCGCTGGAAAGAATGGCGCGAATTTTTTCCGGAGGCAGAAACGAGCGGATTATGGAAACGCTAAAAATTATAACGGCTAATAAAATAAATATTTTTATTGTATCAAAAATAAAAAAATTGACCGCTTCTGCCAAAAGAGTTTCGGGAGTAAGATTGAAAATTGAATAAGTGAGCCAATCGGCGAAAATTTTTAACATAGAATTAATTATATGTCATTCCCGTGAAAACGGGAATCTAGTGTAAAGACTAAATAAATATCGTATAATTTTTTTTTTATTTTAATAATTCCGCAAATTTATTTTTTGTTTCTTGGAAAATTTTCATTTGTTCCTCGTCCAGCGGAGCGCCTTTGGGCAAATCCATTTTGAGGGGATTGATGGGTGTGCCATTGAGTTTGATTCCATAATCTAGATGCGGTCCCGTTGACCAGCCGGTGGAGCCGACATAGCCGATGATCTGTCCGCGACTTACGCTGGCTCCGGAGCGGATGCCTGAAGCAAATTTACTCAAATGCCCGTAGTGAGTGGTATAACCATTTTCATGGCGAAGTCGAATCATATTTCCCCAGCCACCTTCCCATCCGGCACTTACAACTGTGCCGTTAGCACTGGCAGAAACGGGCGTGCCGATTGGCGCGGCATAATCAATTTGATAATGGGCAGAAATTTTTCGAGTGATCGGGTGCATTCTTGCTCCCGTAAAGCCGGAAGAAATATGGCGATAACTCAAAGGAGCTTTCAAAAATTGTCTTTCTAGAAATCGTCCCTCGCTATCGTAGTATCCGTTTTTTCCGGCGTTATCAAAATAATAAGCAAAATAGGAAACGCCAGAATTGACAAATTTAGCGCCTAAAATTTTTCCGTCGGGAGCCACTTTGCCATCGCGCAACCGTTTTTCATAAATTATCACAAACTCATCGCCGGCTTGAATTTCCGTGGTAAAATCAATATCAAAAGAAAAAATATCGGCTGTTTCTAAAACGGTAGCTTCTTGCAATCCCGCTTCCAGCGCATCAGCATAAAAAAAGTTGTCAATTTTTCCGCGGGCGATTTCTTGGCTAATAGCATAATTTATTTTTTCTTCTTTGGCGCTAAAATCATTGCCGTTTCTTTCGATGATGATTAAATTTTCACTGTCTCGGTCGTATTCAATTTTTTTGGCGCATTCTTCCTCGCCGAAATAGAAGCGGAATTTTCGACCAATTTTTATGTTAGTAAAATCATAAATATCTTTAGCGCAAGACAAAATTTCTTCTACATTATTGAAATCTAATTTTCCTTGGGAGACAAAAACTTCTGCGGGAATGTCGCCTTCGGAAATGGTGTACTCGATCACTTTGTCCGTTATTTTATTTTCCGTGATAGTTTCTGGCGAAGGAGTGAGTTCAATTTTGGATTCAGTTTTAGTTTCTAATTTGCTTTTCAACCAAAAAAACCCTTTCAGAAAAAATAAAATTAGCAATAAAAAAAACAAGCCGGTAAAAAAAATTTTCCAAGCAGATTTTTTCTTTTGCAATCTAGGGCGATTTATTTGTTTCATGGGATTATTTAGTATCTATTTTTTTCATATTTTCGTTGGAAAAATTTTCTTATTTCTTCAACCCATATTATAGAGGAGGCAATTAGAATAATTATTAGCCAATCAGAAAAATTTAGCGGAACAGTGCGTAATATTTTTTGCATAAAGGGAGTATAAATTGCTAAAAGATTGAGAGTGATTACAATCAGAGTTGCCCCAAAAAGAAATTTATTGGAAAAAAAGTTCATTTGGAAAATCGATTTTTTCTTGGATCGGCAATTCCAAGCATTAAACCATTGAAAGACGGATAAAGTTATAAGTGAAATTGTCCAAGCTTTAGCTAAATTATCAACATAAAATCGGCTAAAAATAAAAAGTGTTCCAATAGCCATGGGCAAAGCCATAAGAATAATTCTTTGAGACATCAATTTATCTATCAAATAACCATTGCTTGGTTGGGATTTTTGAGCTGTATCTTTTTCTCCAGATGGTTCCATTGCCAAGGAAATATCTAAAAATCCATCAGTAACTAAATTAAGCCATAAAATTTGAGCGGGGAGTATTGGGAGAGGAAAATTTATTAGCAAAGCGCCAATTATTGTGAGTAATTCCCCGGCGCTAGTAGAAAAAAGATAAAGAATAACCTTTTTTATAGATCGAAAAATATTTCTTCCTTCTTCTACGCCAGAAACAAGACTGGAAAAATTATCATCCAATAAAATTATATCGGAAGCTTCTTTGGCTACTTCTGTTCCAATTTTTCCCATCGCTACGCCGACATCGGCGGAAATCAAAGAAAGAGCATCATTGACTCCGTCGCCTGTCATTGCTGTAACACTGCCATTTAATTTATAAGCGTTAATTATTTTTAATTTATGAGTGGGCGCTACTCTGGCAAAAATACTCACCGAACCTATTTTTTCCGCCAATTCATTTTCGCTATATTTTTCAATTTCTTGTCCAGTTAGAATGGCGTCTCCTTTTTGATAGATGCCGGCTTCTTCGCCAATAGTTTTGGCGGTGAGGGGATAGTCTCCTGTAATCATAACTAATTTTATCCCAGCTGATTTAACTTTTTCTACCGCTTCTTCAACATTTTCTCGCAGGCCATCCATAATGGCAAAAAATCCGCAAAAAACAAGACCCGAAATATTATCGGGAATATTTTTTGTTTGCTTGTCGATATTTTTATAAGCAAAAGCTACCACGCGCAAGCCTTTTTTGGCCATTGAATTTTGGATTTTTTCCAACTCACAATATTTTTTTTCATCGAATATTTTTTCTTCTCCTTTTTCCCAAATTTTTTCCGATAAATTCAGGATTGATTCTGGATTGCCGACGACGGAAAGAAAGGAGTTGCCTTCGGATGAATGGAGTGCCGAGTGATATTTCAATTCATAGTTGAAAGGCGCTTCATCTAATTTAGGCATTTCTTTTTCCAAATTTTCTTTTTGAAAACCAATCTTTTCTCCTAAAACCAAAATAGAAGCTTCGGTCGGGTCGCCGGAGATGTTCCATTTTTTTTCTTTTTTAGAAAAAGATAAATAAACATTGCTATTAAGGGTGGCAATTTTTCCGGCTAACAAAAGCGCTTCGTGGTTGATTGGCTCAAGAATTTTTTTATCTAAAAATATTTCTCCTTTTGGTTCATAACCAAAACCATTTAGTTGGAAAATTTTTCCATCAATATATAACTCTTCTACCATCAGTTCATTTTTAGTGAGCGTGCCGGTTTTGTCGACAGCGATAATTTTTGTTTGGCCAAGAGCTTCCACCGCTTGCATTTTTTTTACCAAAACATTTTTTTTACTCATCCGCCAAACACCCGTAGCTAAGACCAAAGTGACTACAATTGGCAGTCCTTCGGGAATGACGGAAACGGAAATAGCCACGATGGTGGTAAAAATTTCTTTCAAAGCAAAACCTTTTATTGTGCCAAGAGTAAATATTATAATTCCAATAGTCAAAACAAGCAAAATAATTATATTGGATAATCGGCCGATATCTTTCTTAAGCGGAAGATCATCAGTGGCTTTAGATAATTTTCCGGAAATATTACCAATAACTGTCTTGGGTCCCGTAGCGGTAATGATTGCTTGACCTGTTCCAGAAACAATAGTGGTTCCTTTGAAAATCAAATTATCTGTTTCAGTTTTTTTGTGAACTGGATTAGATTCGCCTGTCAAAGAGGACTCGTCCGCTTTTAGGGAATTGGAAAAAATAATTCTGGCGTCAGCTGGAACTTTTTCGCCTTCGCGCAAGATAATTACATCTCCCCGAACTAATTCTTCGTCAGAGATTATGTGTTCTTTTCCTCCTCGAATAACAGTGGCTTTGGTCTGGACGAAATTTTTAAGGGCGAGTAAAATGTTTTGTGATTTGCCTTCTTCGAAAGTGCCAACAAGGGCATTGAAAAAAAGAACAAAAAGAATAATGCATCCGTCAATTATTTCTCCTGTGAAAAAAACAATTATACTTGCAAGAAGCAGAATGTAGATGAGGGGGCTTTTGAATTGTTCAATAAAAATCTTAACAACTCCATCCGGTTTTTGATCGGGCAATTTGTTGGGGCCAAAAGCCAAAAGTCTTTTTCGGGCTTCTCTTTCGCTCAAACCTTTTTCGTTGGAAGAAAGTTCTTTGATAATTTCAAAAATGGAAAGGTTGGAATAGTTGGGGTTATTTTTTGTTTGCATAAGTTTAATTATAGCACAAATAAAAACCGTCCCGATGAATCGGGACGGTTTTTTTCTAATATACTGAAAGTATTTAGATTTTTGATACATTGACAGCGCATGGTCCTTTTGGGCTTTCGCTTACTTCGAACTCAACTTTGTCTCCCTCTCGCAGATCCTCAAAGCTCACACCTTGAAGTTCTTTTGAATGAAAGAAAAGATCCTTATCACTTCCTTCAACGGAAATGAATCCGAATCCACGGTCAGTCAATTTCTTGATTGTTCCTTGTTTCATTTTTGATAAATAATGATTTAAATCGTACCATTAAAGCTTGCAAAAAAGTTCGACTAATCTTCTCACTGCAGGCTTATTGGGACTTGTAAACTAGTATACGCCTATTTTTCAATTTTGTCAATGGCTTTGGGCGCTAGACTTTCCAGCGACATATCCCGTAGTCCAAGTGATTTGGAGGTTGTATCCGCCGGTGGGACCGTCGAGATCCAAGATTTCGCCAGCCAGATATAAATTAGAAATAATTTTAGAGCGCATAGTTTTGTTCTCTACTTCTTTCAAACTCACTCCGCCGGAAGTTATCATAGCGAATTCAAAATCCAAAAGGGAATCGACGCTCAAACGAATGTTTTTGAGAAGTTTGGCTAAATTATTGCGATGAGTTTTGCCGAGAGAATAAATTTTTCGGTCGGTTTCAAGTTTTGAAAGCTCTAAAATTGTGAGGGCTAATTTTTGCGAAAAATATTCAGCCAGATAATTTTTCAAATCTTTTTTCTTATATTCTTCAAAATCTATTTTCAATTTTTCTTCTAGTGCATTTTGTGTGAGAGTAGGGAAGAGGTTAAGTTCCAAGAAAATTTCACCTTGAGAAAGATTTCGACTAACATATTTACTGATGTTGATAATAGCTGGTCCAGAAAGGCCAAAATGCGTGAAAATAATTTCTCCGCATGCGGTAGTTATTTTCTTATTATTTTGTAATATTTTTATTTCAACATTTGGAAGACTTATTCCGGATAATTTTTTGACCCAGCTTTCTTTTATTTTTATCGGCGTAAGCGCAGGTGCTGGCAAAACAAGAGTATGTCCCATTTTTTTTAGCCAGTTGTAGCCATCGCCAGTTGAACCCGTAATTGGAAAAGATTTTCCGCCAGTAGAGAGAATAAAATTCTTAGCATAAATTTTTTGGTCAGCTGTTTTGACACAGACTATTTTTGCATCTTTTATTTCAAAATCTAAAACATTTTGATTGAGTTTCACTGTCACGCCATTTTTTTTCAAACTTTTTTTTAAAACATTTAGCACATCTTGAGCTTTGTCGCTCTGGGGGAAAACTCGGCCATCTGTTTCGGTTTTGAGTTTGAGCCCAAGTCTTGCAAAAAAATATTGAGTCTCACGCGGACCAAAAACGGAGAGTCCCGAAAAAAGAAATTTGCCATTTTTGCCAATTTTTTCCACAAACTCTCGATTGGAAAAATTAGCCTGCGTGAGGTTGCACCGCCCGTTACCAGTCAAAAGCAACTTTTTTCCTAGTGTTGAATTTTTTTCGAGAATCGCCACTTTCGCCCCGCCAACGCTTGCCAAAATTCCCGCCATCATTCCACTGGCTCCACCTCCAATAATCACAACATCAAATTTTTCTTCTTTTAAGTCAGGCATAATAATTTCATCCTAGCATTGTTAAACAAAATTATCCACAATTCAAAAATGGATATATATTGACAAAAACTGTGGATGTGTTATCATTCGCTGTTATTAGGAGGTAGCTCCTTAAAAACTTAATATTTTTCCTTTGCATCTTGAATATGGAATTTTTTTCTTGATTTAAGTGGCGAAAGAAAATAACTTAAAAAAACAAAAAAAGGAGCGAGCAATGAAAAGATTAAAAATTTTGGTGGTTGTTTTTTTTATTTTGAGTGGAACTGCTTTGGCGGGAGTTTCCAAACCCTCCTCCTTATTTTTAGAAAAGGCGGAGGAGCTTCAAGCTCTTTACTACTGCGAGGAGGTTTTTTCGGAATATGAAGAGGTTATTAGTTTAGCCTTGGAAAATTCCGATGATGAAATATTGTCGGATATCGCGCGGGAGTTTTTCGCGATGTCTGACAAGAATTGGAATGGATCATTCGACTTAGAGGGACAGTATTTTCTCTATGTCGGAATTAATTTATTGGCTCGAGTGGAGGGATTACGGGACAAAAAATTAGGCGCGGATGTGCTAGAGACTTTCGAGAGTCTCCGCGTCGAGTTGAAAAAAATTCTGGAAGCTCACAACATGAAGCTTCCACTTTCAGAACCGCCCGCTAATTTTTTTGAAAAGGCGGGGTTAGGAAAATGCCTTGAGTAAGTAAATTCGAGGCGAAAAATAACAAAGACCGCTTGGTTTGCATAAGCCAAGCGGTTTTTTTTGATTTTTCAAGGCAAAAGGGGTAAAATAAAAAAAGTTATGAGAAACAAAAAAGAACAAAAGGAGATAATTATTTATCAAGCTAAAGATGGTGCCATCGAATTGCGGGGCGATTTTAAGCATGAAAATATTTGGGCTTCGCAAAAACAGATTGCTGACATTTTTGGGATTGATAGAACAGTAGTAACGAAGCACATTAAGAAAATTTTAACAGACAAAGAGCTTGATAAAAAAGTGGTATGTGCAAATTTTGCACAGACCACTAAGCATGGAGCAATTAAGGGTAAAACTCAAACAAAAAAAGTTGAATTTTATTCTCTCGATATGATTTTGTCTGTGGGATATCGGACAAATTCTTTTAAAGCTATCGAATTTAGAAAATGGGCGAATAAAGTTTTGAAAGAATATTTGATTAAAGGCTACACCATCAACAAAAAACAAATTGTCAAAAATTATGAGGCTTTTATACAGACAGTATCTAGTATCCAAAATCTTTTGCCAGAACATGTCGCGCTTGATCCAAAACTAGTTTTGGAACTTATCAAAGAATTCGCCAGTACTTGGGTGGCCTTAGATGCTTATGACAAAGAATCTTTGCGCACAATTGGCACATCCAAAAAAGCAATCAAGTTGTCAGGCGAAGAGCTAGTAGAGGCAATTTGCGATCTTCGAAATGAGCTTATGAAAAAAGGTGAAGCCTCTGATCTTTTTGCGCGAGAAAAAAGAGCAGGAAGTATTGAGGGAATAGTGGGAAATGTAATGCAATCATTTGGTGGCAAGAATTTATATCCTACCGCTGAAGAAAAGGCGGCGCATCTTTTGTATTTTATGGTAAAGAATCACCCATTCGACGACGGCAACAAACGCTCTGGCGCTTTTGCTTTTGTGTGGTTTTTGCGAAAAATAAAAATACAAGGCGCAAAAAATATCAACCCAAGCGCGCTTACCGCCCTCACGCTTTTAATTGCAGAAAGTAATCCAAAAAAGATGAACCAAATGACAGCGCTTGTCACGACATTATTGTCAGTGAAAAAATAAAATTCAAAAAAGCTGGGATATTTTCACAAGGTTGACAAAACAAAAAATAAGGGGTATACTTACTTTTTATGTTAATACATCTTCACACGAGTATCTAAACATAAAATAATTAATTTTTATGTTTAGACGACAATGTATAACAGAAACAATGCACGAAGCTCTCGCGCCAGCAGTTTTGGAAAAAGAGGAAATCGAAGCAATTCTCGTTTTGGAAAAAGAAATTTTTCTTCTAGCGCGATAAATGTCAATCGTTTCATTTGCAAAGCCGAAACGATAAAAGCGGAGGATGTTTTCAAACCTCAATGTGCTTTTTGCGATTTAGCTATTCACGATGTGCTCAAGCGTTCTATTGCTAATCGTGGTTTTGCTGTACCGACGCCGATTCAAGATCAAGCTATCCCGGCTATTTTGGCAGGGCAAGATTTGATTGGCTTGGCCAATACGGGTACCGGAAAAACTGCCGCCTATTTGATTCCAATGCTGAATAAGATATTAATCAATCCTCAAGAAAAGGTGTTGGTAGTTGTGCCAACTCGGGAATTGGCGATGCAAATTCAAGAAGAATTCGTTGCCTTGGCGAGAAGACTAAATATTTTTTCTGTGGCAGTGGTGGGTGGAGCGGATATTCGTCGACAAATCAAAGAATTGCGTTTGCGTCATAATTTAGTGGTGGGAACACCGGGAAGATTGAAGGATTTAATTTCTCGAAAAATTTTGGATTTGTCAAAATTTGGCAATATCGTTTTAGATGAAGCGGATCGAATGTTGGATATGGGCTTTATCAATGATGTGAAATTGTTGTTATCCTTGATGCCTAGAAAAAAACAGGCGATGCTTTTTTCCGCTACTTTTGGAAAAGAAATTGAAAATCTGACCAAAACTTTTCTATATAATCCAACGCGCATTTTCATCAAATCTAGAGAAACAGCTTCTCAAATTGAACAAAACATCATTCGCGTAGCGGTTAGTCAGGATAAAATCGAAGTGCTTCACGATTTGCTCATCAAAACTGAATTTGAAAAAGTTTTGATTTTTACTCGCACCAAGCATGGCGCGGATAACTTGTCGAAAAAATTATTGCAAAGAGGTTTCAAAACGGAAGCTATTCATGGTAACAAAACTCAAGGCAAAAGACAACGCGCGCTCAAAATGTTCAAAGAAAATGTGGTGGAAATTTTGGTGGCCACGGATGTGGCTGCTCGCGGACTCGACATTCCCAATGTGAGTCATGTCATCAACTTTGATCTGCCTGCTACCTATGAAGATTATATCCACCGCATCGGTCGCACCGGTCGAGCCGACAAAAAAGGCAACGCGCTGACTTTTGTGGAATAAAAAAAGATGTGACTTATGAGGTGCATCTTTTTTTGACTTTTTTTAATGTTTTATGCTAGGATGCTTTATTCAATAAATAATGAAAATAACAGTTTTCAAACCTTAAAAATTAAATTAAGGAAGGAGGTGATTGGAATGGGCAAAGTATTTTCTTGGAAAGAAATTGCAAACGGGCAGATTCCGAAACTGGAAGATTTTAGCATTGTCCGAAGCCTGATAATTTCAGAGTTGGAAAAATGCGATGAAATAATCGGTGGCGTAATTTGCGGTTCAGTTATCCGAGGCGACCATAATGTAAGGAGTGATGTTGACTGCTTGGTAGTCCATAGTGGTCAGAACATTCTGAAAATTATTGGTTTGCTTCAAGAATTGAATCGTTTTGCTAAACAGCTTTATGTCCCAGTAGAATTTATTCCCGTGGACATTCGGGTGGCTCACACGTCGACAGTGGAAATGTCATTCGGTATGCATTTGGATTGGTCTGCCAGAAATGGCGGATGCATCAAAACAAATCCCATTCCAATGCTTTCGTTTGACTTGGATATGGGGCAAGAACTGCAAAATTATGTCCGCCTGAAACTCAACAAACTGACCAAGCGTTGGATTAAGTATCCTGAAGCGAGTTCCGAGCAACGATTTCATTTTCTTCAGAAGATTTTAGAGGCCCCTGTTTACATAGCCAGAAAGATTATTCGTTGGCGGGGAGTGGATATTTCTTTTGACGACTCCAAGCGAAGAATCGTGGAACTTTATTCGGAGCATTTTAATGGCTCGGAATCTTTGAAATTTTTCAGAGAAGCAGTTATGACAGATGCGAGTTACACTAAAAAAATACTTCAACAGTTGAAATGCTCTGATGAGGCGGAGTATCTCAATACACTAAAAGAGACCGAAGTTATTATTCCTAATGTCTTGGAGTTCATTAGATTGACGAATATTTTAGTGGCTAAATAAGTCACAAAAAATATGACCTGTTGCTTATTAAGAACAGGTCATTTTATTTTTCCAAATCTAGCACTTCATCAATCCTAATTTGCGAAACGAACTCTGGGACGTGACTCACGAGAATCATGGCGCCTTCATAGGAATCGAGGGCTTTGGCGATGATGGGTAGATGGCGAAAGTTGATGTGATTGGTTGGTTCGTCTAGGATCAAGAGTCCTGGTTCTTCAAGAGTGAGACGGGCAAAAGCCACGAGACCTTTTTGTCCTTCAGAAAGTGAACCGATTTTAGCGCCGATTATATTTTTATCAATCAAAAATCCAGAGGCGACCGAGCGCAATTTTTCTTCGTCATTATTTTTCATAACGAAAGAGAGTGAGTCATAGACTGTGTCTTCAAAATTGAGCGTGGAAAAATCTTGGCGGTAATATCCGACGCGAATACCTTCGGTAATTTTCGCGCCCTTGGCGTGACCGGAAGCGAGTGATTCCAATAGTGTACTTTTGCCAATGCCATTTGGTCCGGCGAGAAGTAGATGAGTTTTTTTCTTGAGAGAAATTCCGACTTTCTTTATTTCCGGTTCGTGATTTTTCATTACCGTGAGTGAAGTGATGTTTAATATTTCTCCGATGAGTCCATTTTGGACAGGAATTTCAAAATCACGAATAGCTTTGTCTTCGCGTCGGACATCCACTTTGGCTTCCTTCATCTCCTGCGCTTTGTCGCGCATCTTTCTGGCGACGAGTCGCATCTTTCCACCCTTGTTGGCAAAAAAGTTGGCTTTTTCTTTGTTGGCAATGATTTCTTTTTCATATTGGGCGTTTTTCATTTTTTCTTTTTCAATTCGATCAGCAATTTCTGCCACCACCACATAGTAGTCGCCGAGATATTGTTCAACTTTGTGCGTGAAAATGTCGAGATAGAGCACGCCGTCAGTAAAAGAATTCAAAAAATCAGCGTCATGAGAAATCACGATGCAAGTTTTTTCATAATTCATCAAAAATTGCGTGAGATGAGAAATGCCAGAATGATCTAAATTATTCGTTGGTTCGTCCAGAATCAAAAGATCTGGATCTTGAATCAAAGCGGAAGCTAGAAGTAGTCGAGCTTGTTGTCCGCCGGAAAAGGATTTGATTATCTTGTCATGTGGGGCTTTCAAATTTACAAGGTCTAGCACTTTGTCAATTTTTGGGTCAAGGTTATATAGTTGCTTATCAAAACATTTAGCAAAAAATTCTTTGACAGTGAGCGTCATTTGTTCTTTGGGAATGACTTGTTTGGCATAAGCAATTTTGAGATTAGGATTGATATAGATCGATCCATCTTCTTCTTTCAAAGATCCTGTGATCAAATTCAAAATAGTTGATTTTCCAGCGCCATTTTGTCCCATCAGAGTGATTTTTGCCCCTTGTCTAATAGAAAAAGAAGCCTCATCAAGGATGGGTTTTTTGTGGCTGTATTCAAAAGAAACTTTGTTGAATCGAACTGCGACATCGTCTTTCGCCATAATGTTGAGATAGGTTAAATAAATAAAAAAAGCAGTGAGTTTTCATTCTAGCGCACTTGGTTAAATTTGGAAAGAGTGTAGGTTTGTTGAATTGTTAAAAAGAAAAAAATATGTTATGATTATTATATGGAAACAATAATGAAAGCAGATATTTTCTTTTTTATTTCTTCGGTGACAACGGTGCTCCTTGCAGTGCTTATTTCCATTGGCTTGTTTTATTTTATCAAAGCTGGTAGAAATTTATATTTGATTTCAGAAAAATTGCAAGATAATTTCGAAGAGTCAAAAGAATTTATTCTAGAGCTCAAAGAAAGATTAGAGGATAATATCATCTTTCGAATGTTTTTTCCTCCAGCACGCAAGAGGAAACAATCAGAAAAGAAAAACGAAAAAAAAGCTAATTAATTTTTTAAATAAATATTATGAAAAAGAAAAAGGATAATTCAAAAGTGATTAAGCTAGCAGTCATTGGCGCAAGCTTGGCTGGTATAGCAGCGACTGCCTATTTTTTCTTCGGGCCAAAAGGCAAGAAGCATCGTGAACATGCCAAATCTTGGGCAATCAAAATGAAGGGGGAGGTTGTTGAAAGACTGGAGAAAGCCAAAGAAATTACCGAGCCAATTTATCTTGAAATTATCGACGCAGTGTCAAAGGAATACGCTAAAGAAAAAATGGCAACTCAAGAGGAAATTGGAGCGATTGCTGATGATCTCAAAAAACACTGGAAATCGATAAGTAAACTGGCAATTTCTGCCAAACAAGATGTCGCCAAAGATGCTTCTCGTGTTATGAGAGTAGCTAAGAAAATCAAAAAATAGGCATTGACGAAATGTGAAGGTGGGGTTATTATTGAGATATGAAAATTCAAACAATAGAAAATTTATATACAAGACCACTCTATTAAGGAGTGGTTTTTTTGTCCTTTAAAAATATTTTTCATAACCGTATAAAGTTAAATATAACTTTTTATATAAAAGGAGGCGACATGAAAGATTTATTTTTGACATTAATAATGTCGGTGGTAGTTAAGGGTTACGTATTTCTTTTCGGCGATGACGAAAAAAATATTAAAATAAAAAAAAATAAGCAACAAGGTTTGCGTTTACGGGCGGGAGGTAAGTATTGAAAACTTTCAATGCAAAAAAAGGGAAGGCGTGAAATCATTTCACGGCCTTCCCTTTAAATTTTAAAAGGCTAGATATTGGATAATATAAAGCTAATACAGATAAGCAAGCCAATAGTGGAAATTATCGAAACAAGGGCTATTCCTTTCCAAGTACTGACATTTTTTTTACTGACTAAAACCAACTTTTCTTTCCAGAGGAAATCCAATTCTTTTGCCAATTCTTCCGCTTCCATACTTTTGAATTTTCCTTTAAAAGCTTTCTTCATTTGGATTGAACCTTCTCGCACTGTTCCTAAAACATCCGATAAAGCGACAATGCCAACAAGATTATTTTCCATATCAGTTACTGGAAAGGTGGTAAATTTTGTTTCTCTTACTAAATTCATAAAATCGGAAATATCCATATCTTGTTTTACCGTTACGCAATCAGTAGTCATAATGTCTTTGACTTTGAATCCCAAAAGTTTTTCAATCTTATCTTTTATTTCAGGAGGCAAGTTATCCGCGGATTTATTCTCTTCAATAAAACGGAGATAAGATGGCAGATATATCTCGTCGTAGTTTTTTAGGAAAAAATCATCTTCGGTAATGATGCCGGCTAGTTTTCCATTTTCAACGATGGGCAAGCCGTGAAAACGATTAGTGAACAAAATATCAGCTACTCTTGAAACGGTTGTTTCCGGATCGACTGCTATAACATCTCTAATCATTATGTCTTTAATTTTCATATTTTTTTGTCTAATTATTATGTATATATTTTAGCATATAATTGCATTTAAGGGAAGAGAGGTTATTTCAATACTTAATAACCCTTATGGCCTAAAGCTTTCAAATCTTTTCTCTTTTTTGATAAATTCAATAGTTTTATCTATGTATTTTATCTTCTTTAATAAAAAATACAGAATTAATTCTGTATTTTTAGAATGGCTCAAACTGGTGGATATGTTCAGAACCTTAAACTTAATAAAAATGACGCAAAAGTTGGAATTACTAGCTTTTTGTGTAAAATAAAACCGGAGCATACCCTTTTTAGGATAGGCTCCGGTTGCTTTATAATAGATCTGGGTTTACATATTCAGTCTTTCGTAAATCCGTATTTTTTTACTTTTTCCATAAAAATTTTTCCCAGAGGATCTCTTGAGCACATCTCTCGCGATAGAGATTGGGCAAGAGAAACCGCAATAACCTGTGATGCCCAAATACCGTTGCAACTTTTAATTAATCTCTTACAATTACGGGTGTGATGGATGATAATTCTTCGGTTGGGAGGCAAATCATTGAAATTTTGAATTTCCGCGCATTTTGCTATGATTGTGGCAAATTCTTTTCCTGCCACTAACATCATGAGCATGTCGCCGGGGATTATCTGTTCAAAAAAGTTAACAATAGCCCGATTTTGATAGAGATGGTCGCGTTGCAAATTAAGATATGCTTGAGAATCTTCCTTTTTAACCATTTCCATAAATTCTGGCTGATAATCGGGTGGTGTGTTGAAAATAGCTTGTGGGTGTTTTTGACAGAAATCATAAATCTCTTGTCCTAACAGACTTAACACTTCCGGTTCGTACTTATCTTTTTTGTTCATGCGAAATCCTCCTGCAATTTATTGTTGAAGATTTTTATTCTGATCTTTTGAAATTCCATTTACCACTTTATATATAATTCATCTTTTTTGAAAGATGGTCTTTGTTAAAAAACTATGATTTTAGAGTGTATAGAATTATTGTCTTTATGTCAATAAAAAAAATACAGAATAAATTCTGTATTTTTAGAATGGCTCCCCCTAACGGATATGTTGCGCCACTTAAATATTGGGCAAATGGAAATGGAATTACAGCTTCTTATTTTTGCCCGATAACAAGCAGGATATTATAAAGGTTTTTTAAGCATTTTTTTAAACTGAGCAGATAAAACCGCCTCATCAATCCATTTTCCCATATTTTCATAGCCACTATCGAAAATCCAAAAGTAAACTCCGTATTTGTTATTTTGAACTTTAATATCAACACCTTTTTCTCTTAAATCGCCGTATTGCAAATTTCTCCAGAAGCCATTTCTGGAAAGCCATTTAATAATAGCCCTCTTTACAAACTTTTCCGAAATTAACTTCTGACTTTTTTTCTTTATAATATAATCATTATACTTTACATTTCTTTTCATATCAAATATTTGAAATAATTCTTAAATAGTCCTAAAATAACAGTAGTTAAAGAAAAATTTAATGAAAGATGTAAATAGTATATCAGAGAAAGCAAGAAAAATATTGAGACTTCCCGACCTAAAGGATAAGGTGATTTGTTTTATTCCTGAATGGGAAAGGCATAAATTTGATATGTCAAATACGGAAATTACAGAAAAGGAATATCTGCTTAATGAAAAATTTATATTTTACGTAGCTAGGGATATCCTTCTAGGGAAAGGTATTTTTTCTTTTTTAGTTTTTCGTGAGTTTAAAAATCAGGATGATAAGCCGACAAAACAAGAAATTGAAGAATTAGAAAAAGAGCTACCATGGCTAAAGGATTTTGGTGATAAGACATATTCTTTTAGTAAAGCGTCAAAAGAGCTTAAGAGAAAAATAAAAAATATTAGGAACTTAAAAATAAAGTCGCGAGAAGAAAAAGAATATTATAAATTAACCTATAGGCAGGAAGAATTAGTCAATGGAAATATTTTTATTTTACCAAGAACTTCAGACAATAAAATATTTTTATCTTCTAGGAAGATATCCGAACAAAAGAGCTTAATTATTCTATGTATTGATTACAGAAAATTTTCTCCTTATTCAGTTTTGTATAATTTCATTAGATATTCAGAGTCTTATCTTAATAAGAAAAATATAAAAATAAGAGCCAAGCTTAGCCCTCTTTACAATATATTCCCTGAAGCATCATTGAGCGTTCAATCTTTTGGTTTTGCAAAATTAGAAGAATTTATTAATAAGATTGTCAATAAATCAATTACCCCTAAAGAAATGGATCAGATTAAAAATATTTCTACAAATCATATTCAACACATCAATGTCCCGTCTTTTTGGGAGTCAGTCAAAGAAAAAGAATATTTATGCGAATATAACAAAAATGGAACAGTATTTAATAAAAATACAAAAAAGGATGACTTTAGATTTTTTTATTCTCTGGAGTCGCTGTTGTTTTGGGAATTAAAAAATTGCCTTATAAAAGTAAAGCGGTGTCAAAATTGTAATTCCATTCTTCCAGATGGCTTCGTTGGTAAGTATTGTCCAGAGAAATCAAAAACATTTAAAAAGTGTGAAAAAATAAGAAATAGGGTAAGACAAAGAAAATATTATTACAAGGCGAAAAAGAAAAACCTAACAAAAACCTAACAAAGAACGTCAAGTCTTAATAAAATGAGAAAATTAGGATATAAGTTAATATCCTATTTTTTTTATGCTTCAAGTAAGCGACAAACAATTTTATGAAAAACTATCCGCGCGTGAGCTTTCGGATCAGGAAGTTTTTGAGGCGAAAAGTAATTTTGTGGGATTTTTTGATTTGCTTTTACAAATAGATAAAAGGTTAAACGAAAAAAATAATGAACAAGATAACAGAAATTCAAATATTGCCGATAAAGCCTAATAACGGCTTGATAGCATTTGCGAGCGTTGTTTTGAACGAAGAGTTGTATTTAGGCTCAATAGGCGTACATAGGAAAATTGACGGAAGCGGTTATAGATTAACCTATCCTACTAAAAAAGTCGGCGAAAAAAATTTAAACATTTATCATCCAATATCAAGTAGCTTGGGGATAATGATTGAAAAATTAATATTTAAAAAAATAGAAGAATTATTTTAATGAAAATTGTAATTTTATGGAACCCATTGAAATTAATGGTAAAAAATTTAAGTGTTTTAATTCACTGATTTTGCACCTATCGAAACAAAGACCAATAGCTTACAACACGGAGTTAAGCGAGCTTGCTGAAAGCGCGATTGCAGGATTATTTTTATCACAGCTTTTGTATTGGTTAGGCAAGGGTCATAAGGAGGGTTATATATATAAAACGGTAAAAGATTTTCAAAAGGAAACCTGTCTAATAAGATCGGAGCAAGATAGGGCAATAAAAATATGGCGAGGATTAGAAGTTTTGGATGTTAAGTTAAAAGGCATTCCACCTAAGAGGCACTTCAAAGTAAATACAAATAAACTGTTGAGGCTATTAGGTTATTGCGAGGGGGATATTGCCAGAATTAACGACTTAATTTGCAGATACTGGCAAATTGAAAAGTAAAATCGAGCGAAACATTACATAGAGTATAACAAAGACTAAATCATAGAATATTCTTTACAAGAATAGCAAAAAAATAATTTTTTTATATATTTTAATGATTAATAAATTAAACTTATGAATTATTTAAAATTGAAGGAAGAAGATAAAAATAATATACAACGACAATGGATAGCAATGACAAGGAACTTAACCCTATGGGAAATACGACTAATAGAATTAAGGAATTGGGGTATGGGATACAATGAGATATCGGATGCACTTAGAAAAGAATTTAAAAAAATTATCGGGACTGGTAGAATAAAATCCTTTAATGCATCTGCTTTGCGTAATATTTTATCGTCAGAAGGAAAATTGCACAATGCGTATAAAATTTATAGTGAGATGATAGCAGAGGAAAGCTTGAAAGAAGGAATATGCAATCGACGAAATGCTCATAGTCTAGCTGTTTCAACAGTCATTGCTCTTTTGAGTAAGCGCTATTCGGGCGCAGTTCGTCTAGGAGCGAGTAAGGATATTCAGGATCGTAATGAAGGTAAGGCAGTGCAGAAAATTGAAATGCAGAATAACTACTCAGAGGTTGAAGAATTAAGGGAAAAATTGAAAGGAATATTCAATTAATGGCGAGAACATTGGATTGCATTGGATTACATTTTTAGGCACTAAGTATTTGAAAAACAAGGCATTTTGTACTTTAAATAAAGGGGAAAAGCACTACTTTACTTTTATCAGCTAAAAGGGCATAATTGAATTAACAATTTATGCCTAACCCCTGCAGTTTTCTGTAGGATATGGCACAAAATCCATCCCTGATAGTGAACTCCTCGTTCAGTATCCAGGGATGGTCATATTTCGAAAGGAATATGGTAGTCGAAAGATTACTGCTGGCGGGGAGTTCTTTGTATTTCCAGCTAGCAAAATTAATTATTAATATAAAAAAGTATGAAAAAGATTGTAGGTATCGTTTTAGTAATTTTTGCAATTAGCTTTTTGACTGGTTGTGAAAATAAGCAAACTAATTCATCTGAAAAAAATGACAGTATCGTGAGTGTTGTACAAGAAGATAAAAAACAAGAAACGCAGACTATTGATAATGCAATAGAAAAATTAAAAGTAGCTGGTTTTTCTGCGGGACAAAAAAATGAAGCCTATTATCAAATGATTGGGGCTTATGATGGAACGAAGATTAACATTAATGATATTAATGTTGAAATTTATCAATATAACGAAGCACAAAAAGATGCCAAAAAAAACGCCAAGGAAACTATGGAAACCGCTGATAGTATTATTTTCGAAAACAATTCCTTGTTAATTGTGGTCCATTCGAAAGATACTGAATTTATTGATAACTTAAAAAATGCTTTAAAATAAGAATATGGATGATTTATTTTTAATTTTGTTTTTAATTTCTGCTGGTTATTTAATAATAGGCGAATTTTTCCCTTCTTTCTTTTCCTTAATTTTCAAAGGCAAGCATTATGATAAAAATCACAGAAATATTTTGATTGTTTTAGTAATATTTTTCTTTGTTCTTTTCGGTATTTTTTCTAGCAGTCAAGAAGAAAAAAATGTTCAAAAAAACGAAACTGTTCTTAATAAAAATGCCCAAGAAGCACAACCTGAAAGTGAAAACAAAATAGAGCAGAAGACAGAGGAACAAGTAGCTGAATTGCAAGAAGAAAAAATAGAACAAACGAATAAAGTTTTATTTAAGGTATCAAGAGTTGTTGACGGCGATACCTTGGATATTGATATGGATGGAAAGATTGAAAGAATACGACTTATTGGAATGGACACACCCGAAACAGTTGACCCAAGAAAAGTAGTGCAATGCTTTGGCAAAGAAGCATCCGATAAGGCTAAGGAAATGTTAAGTGGAAAAATGGTAAGTATTGAAGCGGATAATTCGCAAGACGAAAGAGATAGCTATAAAAGACTTTTGCGATATGTTTATTTAGAAGACGGAACTTTTTTTAATAAATATATGATAGCCGAAGGATATGCTCACGAATATACTTATCAAAGTAATCCATATAAATATCAAACTGAATTCAAAGAAGCCGAAAAACAAGCTAGAGAAAATAAAAAAGGACTATGGAGCGCTGACACTTGTAATGGTGATACTACAAAAGCTGTAGCTGTAAAATCTGCAGATAGCAACAGCTCGCCTGAAATAGTTTCGTCAGCTACAAATAATTCAAGCGGATCAGTCGTGAAAAAAAGTAAAACTGGAATTTGCCACGCTCCGGGAACAACTTACTATAATAAAACTCTTAGTTTCACACCTTACAACTCAATCGAGGAATGTTTAAAAAGTGGCGGGAGATTGCCTAAGAGATAATTTTTTAATAATTAAAAAAATGGAAAATCAACAGCCTACTGGCGAGGCACAAAACAGCCAGAAAAAAGAATGGTATAAAAATTGGTGGGGCGTAATAGTTGCGATTATAATATTGCCAATTTTTGTTATTTGGTATATTTGGGCAAAAACACAATGGAGCAACAAGGCAAAATGGATAGCTACCGCATTTGTGATTATTTTTTCAATGGGTACAATTGGGAGTACTGGGCAAGATAGCACTCAAACATCAAACCAAAAGACAACTGTTTCCAGTCCAACTCAGACACAAAAAGCAAAAGATGAAGCGCTCATAGTTCAACAGCCAGAGAAAAAAAATATACCTTACGAAGTTGTTTTAGAGTGGAGTATTAATAACGGCGGAAAAGGAGAACGAATTGTTATAGATCCAAAATATCTGAACTTTGATAATATGACTGCCTTAGGCGAAACATTAAGAGAAGATTTGAAAAATGAAAGAAATGCTTTTGTCTTTGTGCATACAGATAAAAAATCAGCCGATCTTCAAGGCAAGATGCTTGAAAACCCAACACAGTCAGAAATGGATTATGTTGGTAAGCATTATGTCGGAAGCTATACAAAGAACGCTAATTCAAAAATGCACGAATTTACAATATTCCTAAATGGGATTGATGATACATCAGAAACAACAAACAAAATAATTACTTATTAAAAAAATGAAAGCAATAATTTTAGCTAGAGTTTCAACTGAAGAACAAAAAGAAGCCGGAAATTCACTTCCGGCTCAACTCGTTCGTCTTAAAAATTATTGTAAACAAAAAGAATTTCCCGTAGTTGAAATTTTCAGTTTTGATGAGAGTGCCTACAAAACTAAACGAGATGAGTTTGATAAAATTCTAAATTATTTAAAATCTCATCCGAAAGAAAAATTTGCAGTTTGTTTTGATAAGGTTGATAGATTTTCCAGAAATGTTTTTGATAAAAGAGTAGCTACTCTGTATGAACTTGCAATGGAAGATAAAATTGAGTTGCATTTTGTTTCTGATAATTTAGTTATCACACCAAATATATCCGCTGCGGAAAAATTTCATTTTGGTATAAATCTTGGTTTAGCAAAATATTATTCAGATGCAATTAGCGACAATGTAAAAAGAGCCTATGAGCAAAAATTGCGAAATGGCGAATGGATTGGGAAATCCTATCTTGGCTACAAGAATATAACGCTCTCCGACAACAAAAAAGATATTGTGCCGGACAAGGAGCGAGATTTTTTAATAAAGAAAACATTCGAATTATATGCTTCTGGGAAATACTCAATGAAAAAATTGATGAAGGAAATGAATGCAAGAGGACTGACAAACCGCCCGAGCGGAGTTCCCATAGTTACGAGTCAGATTGAAACTATTTTGAAGAACCCATTTTATTATGGAGTGATGAGAGTTAAGGGAAAACTATATCCGCATAAATATGAACCGCTAATTTCAAAGTATTTATTTGATAAAGTTCAATCAGTAATAGAAGGATATAACAAACAAAATTTCAAGCGAACCAATAACCCTTATATTTTTAGAGGAATGATTAAATGCAAGGAGTGCGGGTGCTTAATAACTCCCGAGATTAAAAAAGGAAAATATATATACTACCATTGCACAAATTATTCAGGAAACTGTGAAAATGTCACTTGGATAAGAGAAGAAGATTTAATTGAGCAAACTGCATCCTCCCTGAAAGGTCTAAAACTCATCCCTGAAGCGCTCGAAGTACTCAAAAGGGACTTGAGAGTCATTCACGACGCAGAGCAGTCTTATTGCGAGAAAAATATAGCCACGCTAGAAAGAAAATTAAAAAGAATTAGAGATAGCTATAGAATTGCGTATGAGGATAGACTTGATGGGCGAATTACTACTGACATATTTGACAAGATGATGAATGAGTGGAAAGTGAAAGAACAGGACTTATTGCTTCAAATCGACGATCATTCAAAAGCTAACCAGAACTTTTTCGTTACTTCATCGAAAATCCTTGATATCAGTCAAAAAGCCTACGAATTATTTATAAGTTCTGAACCTGAGGAAAAAACGCAACTTTTAAATTTTATTCACCAGAACTTTTTTCTTGAGGGCAAAAAGCTCCTGTTTGAAGCAAAAATCCCCTTTACGGGGATACTTGAATATGCCAAAACAGGTAATAGGCTCCGCGACCAGGACTCGAACCTGGAACCAATTGATTAACAGTCAACTGCTCTACCATTGAGCTATCGCGGAATAAATATTCAATTTTTAAAACAAATTGATTATAACAAGATGTTTCAGATAAATCAAGACTTCGCCTAAAAAGTTTTTTCTGGCGAGTTTTTCATTATTGCATTATAATTATCTTGGAATTAATTAAAATAAAAAAATGAAAAATAAAATTAAAAAAATATTTGAGAAGATAATTGAGAAAATAAAAAAATTCAAAAAACCGACGATGATAATGCGCAAAACTTATCAGAAAAAAACTTGGAAAAAGATGGTGTTTTTAATTTTGGTTGTAGCTCTAATTTTAGCAATCATTGGGGGAATAATATTTCTGGTAAAAAAGAAAAAAAATGCTCCGCACTCACTGCCGAAAAATTCAATTTCGGTTGATTTGCAAGAACCAGGTAAGGTGATAGAAATTGATAACTTGGACGAAACTTTTCCGGCGGGCGGAGAAATAATTGCTCAAGGAAGATTTAATAATGTCGAGCAAGTCTTAACAGGTAAGGCGCTTTTTGTTAAAAGCGGAGGAGATATTTTTTTGCGATTAGAGGATTTTGAAATGGTCAATGGGCAAGATATGCATATTTATCTTTCGCCAATTTTAAATTTGGATAAAAAGGATGTTATTGATTTGGGACCAATGAAATCAACTACTGGAAATGTCAATTATTCAATCGATAAGTCAGTTGATTTGGAAAAATATTTCAATGTTTTGATTTGGTCCAATCGCTTCAGCGCTTTCTTTGGATATGCCGTATTGCAAAAAGGAGAATTGCCACCGGAAGTTGTGCCCGAAATAGTGCCAATCGAGGAGCAAAATAATTCAGAAGCTTCTGCAAGTGATCAATCTAAACAACCACAAATAGATGAAGTTCCAGAAGTACAGGATTTAGAAAAAACTACTCCATAGATTTATTTTCATAAGTGTATTGACATAATTTTTGAGTAATAGTACTATTTTTGTAGATATAAGGAATTGTTCTTTCGAAATTATGCTGTTTATAAAACAGCTAAAAATATTGGTTATCGTTTTTCACTGCCTGATGAGTTTCGGGCCTAAACCGAAAACCTTTAAGCTAGGAGGAAATGCCTATGAGAGCCTTTGCTCAAAGGAAGGGATCGCAGATTCAAAGAGGTAAACTGTAGTTCGCCGTCACCTCTTCGGCGAGAAGTCGCGTAGCTCGTAGCTATGTAGCTTGATTTTTTTTTCTTTTTTTTTAAATCCTTTTTAAGTAAGGGAGAACTGCCATGTATTCCAAAGCACCCCCGTCTTGTTCAGTAATGACAATTATCGCCACAATGACCGCTGGCGGCTGCCTGAAACGATAACCGCAGATACCGGAGCTAAAAGGATAGCTCCCAGTGCCCTCGTCTACACGCTGTGTGACGGGGGTCAGTTTTTTATTAAAAGCATTTTTAAAATATAATCCAAGTTGACGATTTTCGTGTTTTAAGCTACAATCTTTTTAGTTGTAAGTCTTCTCAGTAAGTTTTGCCTTATCTAAAAAAAGTAAGGGACAAGCGATATGAGAGAGGTCGCCTTGCAATATTAATTTAATAAGGCAAAAAAATGGCACAAAAACTATATGTAGGAAATTTATCCTACGGAGTAAATGATGAAGCTTTGAAAGAAATGTTTTCCGCAGCGGGAACTGTTTCTTCAGCGACTATCATCACTGACAGAATGTCCGGACGATCCAAAGGTTTTGGATTTGTTGAAATGAGTTCTGACAGCGAAGCGCAAGCAGCTATTGATATGTTCAATGGAAAAGAAATAGAAGGACGAGCCTTGACAGTGAATGAAGCTCGACCAAAAGAAGATCGCCCAAGAAACGCGGGCGGATTCGGAGGCGGAAATGGTCGTGGCCGAGATTTCGGCGGACGAAGAGACCGCTATTAATAGTAGTATGCGAATAAAAACAGTTCCGAGTAATCGGGGCTGTTTTTTATTTTAAAAAAGAGGAGTAAAAAAATAGTTGGTTCTTTAACAAATAGTGTGGTATTTTTTCTTCTGTCATTGCGAGGGAAATTTCGATGATAATCGAAATTGACCGTGGCAATCCCTTTATAATAATAGCTAATCTTACTTTTACGAGATTGCTTCGCTACATTACATTTCGCTCGCAATGACAAAATAGGTTAAGGCTTAGTCAATATAAAGTTAGACACTTAGAGTCTAAAGGTTGGAATTTTTGCAAAATTTAGCTCTAAAACTTTATTAATAAAATTTAATCTAGCTTTATTTAAGCCAAAAAAAGATGCGAAATATTGAAACAAACAAAGTTTTATGATAGTATTAACCAGTAATGTAAATTTACGAATTTTTAATTAATTTTTTAAAAAATAATGAATAAAAAATTTTTTTTGTTTCTTGCAATTTTCTCAATAAGTTTGGTTTTTGCGGGATGTGGCGAGAAGAATGAGCAAGTGGATTTGCCAATTGATTCTAATGCTGAAATTATGTTTTTTTATGGTCGAGAATGTCCGCATTGCAAAGTTGTAGAAAAGTATATTGAGGAAAATAAAGTTGCGGAAAAAATAAAATTTTCCCAAGCGGAAGTTTACCATAATAAAGATAATTCAGCTGTGCTCAAGCAAAAAGCGACTGAATGTGGGATTGCCCAAGATTCAATCGGTGTGCCTTTTCTTTGGACAGAGGGGAAATGTTATATGGGTGATGAAGATATAATTAAATTTTTTGAAGATAAGATAGGAATATAAAAAGAAGTAAGAAATTTTAGACACTGGATGTCTCGCGACAGTAACAGCCGAAAGACATCCAGTGTCTGCAAACAAAAAACAATGATCAATAAATGCAAAAAATATTTCAAATCATTTTGTATAATTGTAATTTTTCTTTTTGCTCACAGTGCGCAAGCGGTTTGTCCGGTGTGTGTGGTGGCGGTGAGCGGTTGCGTTGGGCTTTCCAGATATTTGGGAGTGGATGATTCTATTTCTGGATTGTGGATTGGAGGACTTTTGATTTCCGTAATCATTTGGACAATCGATTGGTTAAAAAGAAAAAATATCAATTTTTATGGAAGAAAAATTCTAGTCACGGTTCTTTTTTATGTTTTTACTGTCGGCCCACTGTATAAAAGTGAATTTATCGGCCATCCAATGAATGAAATTTGGGGGATAGATAAACTTTTGCTCGGTATAATTTTTGGAAGTGTCTTTTTTCTACTGGCAGTTTTTGTCAATGATTTTTTGAAAAAGAAAAATGGCGGAAAAGTTTTTTTTCCATTTCAAAAAGTTGTCGTGCCAATTGTGATGCTGGGAATATTAAGTGGAGTTTTTTATTTTTTAACCTGCTGAAGCCCTTACGAATTACGAATCGGTACGAATGTACGAAATACGAATAATTTAATAAAACAGTAAGAAACTACTTAGTTCATATTAGTACATTCGCCCGCCTCGACTCGCAAAGACGATTGCTCGTCGACGCGAGGCGGGTAAAAGTTCTTAATTCGTAAGGAATAACAAATATATGGAACAAAACAATAACCCAATCAAAAATCTTAATGAACTAATTGAAAAAGTTGACACCATGAAAAAGCAGGACAAGCTTGATTTGAGTTCGGATCAGGATTTGTCAATTGCCATTATGAATTTGGTGAGCATTGAAGAGCATTTCTTTTTTACGGGCACGAAATTAAATAAGCCGGAATATTTTGATCTTTTGCAAGAAGTGAGAAAAATGCGCGGGGAACTTTTGCGAAAAATTGTCAAAGAGCCAGAAGGGGAAGTTTGGTGTATTTCAAAACATCTTTTGGCAGCTTCAATGCGACTGATGGAAGTGGGTACTAAACAACAGGGGATGGGCAAGAAAGAAGAAGCGCGCGAACTTTTTGGCAAAGCGTATGATCTTTATTCTTTATTTTGGGGAATAAATATGAAAGTGATTAGTACGGATGAGGTAAAAAAAATTGACGAGCAAGCGTTAGATAAAAATGACAAAGCAAAATCTGGTTTTATGGGAAAGCTTGGCGAACTGGTCAGAAAAGCCATTGATTGTTGCATAGAATAGTTCATAAAGTTCATAAGGTTATAAAGTTATAAAGTTAAAAATCTAAAATTATTATGAATAAAAAAATTAATCTAGCTATTATTTTTGGCGGAAAGTCCGGTGAACATGAAGTTTCTTTGGTTTCTGGTCGATCGATTTTCAACGCTTTGGATAAGAAAAAATACAACATTCACTTGATTGGCATTGATAAAAATGGCAATTGGAGATTGGGAAAGCCAAAAGATTTTTGGATCAATCCTAATGATACAAAAAAAATAAAACTGAATCCAAAATCAATTTTGATTACAGTAGCTAATTATAACGGAAAAACATATTTGATAAATTTGGCTAACGGCAAAAAAATCGCTAGCGTGGATGTTTTTTTTCCAATTACTCACGGAACATTCGGAGAGGACGGTTGTCTGCAAGGTTTTTTAGAAATGTTGGAAGTTGCTTATGTCGGCCCAGGAGTTTTGGGTTCGGCAGTTGGGATGGATAAGGATGTAATGAAAAGATTATTTCGAGAAGCGGGGATTGAAATTGGAAAATTTTGCGCTTGGGAAGAAAATGATTGTAGTACCAAAGCAATTGCAGGAGCGATTGAAAAATTGCGCTTTCCGATTTTTGTCAAACCAGCCAATCTGGGTTCATCTGTTGGAATTTCCAAAGCTTACAATAAAAAAGAATTAGAAAAAGCCATTAAATTTGCTTTTGAATTTGATACTAAAATAATTTTAGAAGAAAATTTAGCTGGCCGAGAAATTGAGTGTAGTGTTTTGGGTAATGATAAGCCGATTGCTTCTATCCCAGGGGAGATAAAATTAAACAGCGATTTCTATTCTTACACAGCGAAATATATCGATGAAAATTCCGCCGTGCCAGTGCCAAAAGCTGATCTGGATAAAAAAACGATAAAAAAAATTCAGGAAACGGCGGTAAAAATTTTCAAAACTTTAGGCTGTTATGGTATGGGAAGAGTGGATTTCTTTTTGACAAAAAACGGAAAATTATATGCCAATGAAATAAATACTTTACCAGGGTTTACCAGTATTAGTATGTATCCAAAAATGTTTGAATCTTCAGGAATAAATTATTCCAAATTATTGGATTTGCTAATTGAGTTTGCTCAAGAAAAAAGAGCCCAAAAAAATAAACTTAGAAGAGAATTTAAGGCGTAATTTTTTATGTTTGAACGCACAAAAGATCTTCGACTTTCGGTGATAAAACAAATGGAACTGCGAGCTTCCAAGTTTCCGGATGTCATCTCTCTGGCGCAAGGCGTGCCCAGTTTTGATACGCCGTCAGGGATAAAAAGACGCATAGAGTTGGCACTGCAAAAGGGAGTTGTTTCCAAATATTCACTTTCCCCAGGACTTTTGGAACTGCGCGAACTGATTGAAGTCAAGCTGGCCGAGGATAATATGTTTTATGATTTTGAAAAAGAAATTATTGTGACCGCGGGTTCGATTGAAGGAATCACCGCCACACTTTTTGCAATTACCAATTCGGGAGATGAAATAATTATTCCTGAACCAACTTATACATCATACCGCGAAGTGATCACGCTTTGCGGTTGCGTACCAATTTTTGTGGGGCTCAATGAAGAAAAGGGCTGGAGTTTTGAATTAGAAAAATTTGAAAAAGCCATCACGCCCAAAACCAAAGCTATTTTTTATTGTAATCCTAACAATCCCACGGGTACTATTTATTCTAGGGAACAACTTTTGGGTTTAGCCGAGTTAGCTAAAAAGCATAATTTATTTCTAATCTCGGATGAAGTGTATAAAGATTTTACTTTTGCCAGAAAAGAAAAAATTTTTAGCTTGGCAGAAATTCCCGAACTGCGAAAAAGAGTGATTCGACTGTTTAGTTTTTCCAAATCATATGCGATGACGGGGTACCGCGTGGGATATCTCCACTGCGACGAAAGTGTCACTCAAGAAATTTTGAAAGTGCATGATTCACTGGTCACTTGCGCGCCCGTCATCTCTCAATATGGCGCCATGGGGGCGCTGGAAATGGCGCAAAAAGATGTAATTTTTTTCAACGATGAGTATTTGAAACGGCGGGATTTGATTTGCGCACGACTCGATAAGTTGAAAAATATTTTTAGTTATGTCCGACCAGAAAGCGCCTATTATGTTTTTCCAAAAATTATAAAAAAGGATTTTGATTTTAGCTCAATAGAGGCGCCGGAAAGTTTTTCTTTCAAATTTGCTTTTTGGCTCTTGGAAAAAGCGCAAGTGGCAGTTGTCCCCGGAGTGGCTTTTGGCCCGAGTGGCGAAGATCACATTCGTTTGAGCTTTGGTCGAACCGAAGCTGACATCAATCGAGCGTTTGATAGGATGGAGAAAATTTTTAAATAATTCTCTTGGAGGCTCAACCTCCAAAAGGGAGGTTGAGCCTCCACAAAGTGTGCTATGAAATTTTTTTGCAAAACAATTTTGAAATATTATCTGAAATATGTGACAAAAATAGTTTTAGCTATTCATCGACCCACTGTGGTGGCGATTTCTGGCAGTTCTAATAAAACTTTTATTCGAGATGAAATTAGAAAAATTTTGGAAATTCAAGGAAAGACAGTGCGAGCTAATCCGAAGAATTTTAATACTGAAATCGGTTTGCCTTTGGCGATTCTTAATATTCCTAGTGGATATAATTCCTATCGCGCGTGGCTTCCGATTATTGGGAAAGCTTTCTGGGCAATTTTTCAAAAAAACTTTCCCGAATTTTTGGTGCTGGAATTAGGCGTTTCTCAAAAAGGGGATATGCGCTATTTGCTTTCTATTATCAAGCCAAAAATTTCTATCATTTGCGAAATCAATCAGCGCTATATTGAATCTTTTTCTGGGATGGATAATTTGTTTTTAGAATATCAATATTTAGCCCGGCAGACTTTGCAATCGGGTGCGCTTATTTTGAATTATGATAACGCGCGAGTGAGAAATCTTTCAAAAAAATCGCGAGCGCAAGTGGAATATTTTGGCAAAACCAAAAAGACAGGAATTTTTCAAATCGAAAAAATCGAAAAACAGGAAAATGGGCAAAAATTTTGGTTGCGTCATGAAAATGAAATACAAGAATTTTTTACGCCTCGTTTCGGTGAACATAATATTTATGCTGTGACGGCGGGAAAAGTTTTTGAATATATATTAAATTTTACGAAATACGAAATAAGCTAAATACGAAAGTATGTGAGTTTATATTTGGTGAGTCTTTTGAAGGATAAGCCGGAGGAAAAATAAAGGCAAATAAAGGCAAAAAACTAGCGGATTTGGAGGAGTTGAAAAAGTCGGTGCTGAGGAAGGCTTTTGCGGGGAAATTGTAAAAAGATAAACATCTGCTATAATTAGAATATGAAATTCGCCAGAACAAAAAAACTTTTATTTGCCAATAATAAAGGTGGGGTAGGCAAAACTACACTGGCTTTTAATTGTGCGGTTAAGTTTTCAGAGATGGGATACAAAACTGTTTTGGTGGATTTAGATCCGCAGTGTAATTTATCTAGGCTGGCACTTGGCATGTTTGAAAAAAATCTGTTCTCTGATAATCAAAAAACAATCTATACAGTTCTTGAAGGTATTATTAAAGGTGGCACTGATATAGACAAGAATGTTAATTTTGAAAAAATTGGAACCAATGATAATCTATTTATTTTATCAGGTAGTCTTAAGTTGTCTCAATATGAAAATTCCTTAATCTCATCTTATGGAGAGGCGGCACAAGGCGTTGAACGAGGATTTTTTATCACAAGTGCGATTGATAGATTTCTAACCGAAAAAGGGCTGGATGAAGAAATTGACCTTTTTATTATCGATACATCTCCGAATCTTAATCTTTTAAACAGAGTAATATTTTTAGGTTCTGATTATTTTATCACACCATTGATGCCAGACGCTTTTTCCGTTCAAGGCATTGAAAATTTAGGAAACACTTTTGAGGAATGGAAAGATAACTGGAAAAAAACTGCTCGAGTTTTGGCAAAGGACAAGGGGATTCCTCATAACAAAGTTCTGGATGGCGAAGGTTTATTCATAGGCTATGTAATAAATTCATACAATCAATATTCAAAAAAACCCATCAAAAGCAATGAAGAGTGGATTGAAAAAATTCCATTGCATATTAAAAAGTATTTATCAGAAAAGCATTGTCGTAATGGTCTGGTTGAAAAATCATGGAAGTCGGAATTGGCCTTAATTAAAGACTTTGGGCAATTATCTCCGTTAGCACAAATCAAAAATAAGGCTATTTTCAATCTTGACCCAGTTATTGATGGTTTTGAAAATATAAAAGGAACAAAAGAAAATTTGGAACAATCGCAAAAAGAATTTAGCTGTCTTTCGAAAAAGATTTTAAAAATACTGGGAGAATATTAGTTGCGATAAAAATTTTATGAACGAATCAGAAACAAGAGCGGAATAATAGGTTGCGTTTTTTTTGATTTATTGAGAGATGGGGGTATAGTATAATTACCGTAATTAAATAAGTAATTATTATGGCAAACAAAAAATCAACCGAGAGAGATATTCGAAAACTAACCAAAGTTGGTAAAAAATCAATCGCCGTCACCTTGCCGATTGAAATTGTGAGGGAATTGGGGTGGAAGGATAAGCAGAAGGTGATTGTGAAAAGAGTGGCTGGTGGGATTATGATTAAGGATTGGAAGTATAAAAAATAAATTGTGAAAATAGAAAATTATGGAAAAACTTGTAATACAACCATTAAAGCAGAGTGAATTAGCAAATTTTTTAGATGATAAAGCAAAAAATATAATAAGGTATTTTATTATCAAATCGTTGTTTTCTCAGCCAGAAACTAAGACTGGTCAAAAAGATTTACCAATCCAGATACCCAAAGAGCATATTGAACAATGGTTCACGCAAGCATTGAATGTTAAGCCTGTCGGAGCCGGTTCATATCCGGTAGACATTTATAATGATCGAGAGCATTGGGGTGCGGATATAAAAATGCTTAATATTAAAGTTGATGAGTTGGGAAATGTTAGAAATTTAGAAAGTGGAGAGGCCTCACTTGGTCAAAATTTTTCAGACGCAGGTATTAATTTAGACGTTTTATTTTCATCAAAAAATTATGAAGAAATTAAGGATAAATGGGTAAAATTGTATAAGAAAAAATACAGAGATTTAAAAAAGGATTACCCTTTTATAAAGAAAATTTATTATTTTTTTATACTTAGACCAGGCGTTCAAAAAGTAGGCGCGAACTTTTATTTTGCTGGTGCAGTCTTAAATTTAAAAAATTTAAATTCAGTAAGTGTTAATACGTTAAGGACAACTCGTAACTCTGTTTTTTTGAACAATTTTATATCTAGCGATTATGGAAACACAAAAATATATAAAGCTAAAAAAAGACTTGAATTAAGAATTCGTCCAAAAAGGTGGATAGATGATAATAAGGCTATAAAAATAACAACATCTTTTAATTCTATCAAGATTGATTTAAGAGAAAAAAATATCAATGAAAAATACTTGCAGGAACAAATAGAAAAGATTAAAGATATTAAATTGAATTTTGAAGTTTAAATATTCGTCTCCATCGCTCTCATGACTTGTTTCGCCACAGCTGTAACCACAGGGACACTAACAGAATTTCCAGCCTGTTTGTATAAAGAAGAATCAGCTAAATTTTTTGGCAGGATAAATGTTTTTGGAAATCCTTGTAATCTAAAACATTCAAGTGGAGTCAGTTTCCTGATTCCTTTTTTGTCTTTTATAATTGGAACATTATGTCCACCTGTTCCCATATTAGCAGTGAGAGTTGGACATACTCCCTTTTTATTTTCCCTCACATACTGGCGTCTCCACTGATAAACTTTTCCTTCCTCGGTTACAAAATCTTTTAGTTTCTCAAAAAGTGGTTTGCTATTATAATAATATTTTTTATCCACATTTTTTTCCAAAATGTCAGTGACTTTTATTTTTAATTTTTGTGGCTCTGGAAATTTAAATTTGTCTGAATAATCTTTATTTTTAAATCCAACTATATAAATTCTTTCTCGGTTTTGTGGAACATTCCCATATTCCATAGTGTTTAAAACTTTAGTTTTCACATAATAGCCTAAATCTTCTAGCGTCTGGATGATTATGCTAAAAGTTTTTCCGTTGTCATGACCTTTGAGATTCTTCACATTTTCCAAAAGAAACCCTTCTGGTTTTCTAGCTTCCAAAATTCTCGCAACATCAAAAAATAAATTTCCTCGATCTTTTTCATCGTTGAATCCTTTTCGATATCCCGCGATTGAAAATGCTTGGCAGGGAAAACCGCCCAAAAGAAAATCAAACTCTGGCAAATCATCAATCCCAATTTTTCTTATATCCTCAACAATAAGTTTTGATTTTTTGAAATTCAAATCATATGTGTCTTTACATTGCTTGTCAAAATCATTGGCAAAAACTGTTTCAAAGCCTGCGTTTTCAAAACCTAATCGTATTCCTCCAACTCCGGCAAATAAATCTAGAGTTCTGAATAATTTTTGCTTTGAATCGCTAGAGATATTTTCTAAATTTCTTTTTATTTCAATAACCACCCCTCTAATCTCAACTTCTCTTCTATAGATCGGAAGCATTGTTTGATTGGCGGGTTGAAGTCGAAATTGGTTTTTCTCTCGATAAATTTTTTTCAAAGTGGCTTCGTTATCATCAATTATCGCGACCACTGTCTGGCCATTTTCTGCCGAAGATTGTTTTTTTATAACCACAATGTCACCATCGAAAATTCCCTCATCAATCATGCTCGTACCCCTAACTTCAAGAGCATAATATTGTTCATCTTTTTTTATATTACCCGAAGCAATCATAACGCTTTCCCCTATTGTTTCTATAGCTTCGATTGGCTGACCGGCAGTTATCACTCCGACTAGTGGAATTTTTATAAGACTGAAAGGATTTTTCTTTTTCAATTCAATTCCTCTGGCTGAGCTCCCATTTCTTTCAATGAAGTCTTTTTTTTCTAGTGCTTCCAAATGTTGATGAATGGTTGACACTGCAGAGAGTTTGAAGTGTTTTCTAATCTCTTCAATAGTAGGGGATAGTCCCTTTTTACTTATGTAGGATTTGATAAAATCCAATATTTGTTTTTGCTTTTTTGTTAGAGTAGACATATAATTGACTTGTGATATGGATTTGTTATAATTCTATTATACCGAAAATTTACCGAACTAGCAAAGACGAGTTATCCACAGTTTTAATTAAATAAATAATAAATTAAAAATGGAAGAAAGGTTTGATGCAGGGGTTGTTTGTTTAAATAAGGTAATTTTTTATTATGATAATCTGCATTGATTTAAATTTTTGGAAAGAAATTCGTTCTGCCGATTTGTTAACTTATTTCGCAGTAGTCTTAGCATTCTATGGATATTGCCAAGTATTATCTCGTGATTTAGAGTCATGGAAGGCATTATTTATTTCTCTAAAAAGTGATTTGGAAATTTTAGGAAAATCATGGCTTGGGGGTGACGGGTATTCCCAAGAAACATACACTGACAAAAAATCTTTTTCACCTCTTAAAATAATTTATCCTCTGAAATTTGAATCAATACCAGAAATAATTCGACGGGGAGCAAAAGAACTTCCATGCATATCAGACAAATTTATTGATCATCTTACATTATTTAATGAAAGAGTTATCGCATTTAATTCGGCACTAGATCATATAAAGAAAATTGTTTCTACTAATCCAATAATGTCTGAAGAATTAAACGAAAGATTAAATGGGTTGGGCATAAAAGAAAGTGAAGAAAAAGTTAAGTTCAATGATTTTAAAAATGAAATTCGTAATTTAAAGAAGAAAGAGAAAATTTTTCATTTAGCTGAAAATATTCGCAGATTGCATAGAGCAGTGCATGTGGAAATAATTGGAAACAGAGATAATCAAGATAAGCTGAATTATCTTTATCATGAAATAACAGAAGAGCTTAATGAAATTCTGGATAATTTTGATAAAAGAAAACCAGTTATTATACGATATAAAGTATGTATCATTATAGTATCACTGTTTGTTTTTTTTATGATTGAAATATTTTTAAAATAATTTTGTTCAGTAACATGTTAAGTAACACTTTTTTCGAATAATCGATGAGGCGGGAGGCAAAGTTATCCACAGCCGAAGAGTTGTCAAAATTTTGCGGAGTGATACAATATCATTGTAGATTTATAAAATAAAAATAAAAAAAACTCGCTTCAAGCTGGAATTATAAATATAATTTTTGCGGGAGGTTGAGGGAGAAAAAAGTATGTTTGCAGATCCATTATTTGATTTAAACCTTAGCCTTTTTTTTCTGGGGCTTTCGGTTGTGGTTGCATTGATAATACTAGCGATAACTCGAAAAAAATTATTGGCGTTGGTTGTTTTTTCAGTGCTAGGTAATTTAAGTTTTTTAATAAACATTGGTTCATTTATGTTTGATTCTTATAATATTAAATGGTTACAAATATTTTCATTATTAATCTGGCCTCTTTTAAACATGTATCTAATAATTAAATATTTTAAAAATAAAAAACAAAAATGAAAAAAAATAAAACAGCGTTAGTTATTTTTTTATCAATTTTAATTTCTTTTATTCCGATTTCTCCGATAAGTCGCGTTGTTTTTTCTCAAGAAAATCCATTACTAGAAGAAGATTACACGGAAATAACAGAGGACTTTGAAATTAGCGGAGAAATGGAAATACCGGAGGGGAAAACAGTAGTAGTCAAAAAAGGAGTGACAATCACTATGGATAATGCTCAAGTTGATATTGAAGGAGAGTTGATTATCAAAGGAACACTAAACGAGCCGGTGAAAATAAAGAAAAAGGATGGCTCTTACGGCTATTTTTTTGAAGTTCTTTCTGGAGGAAATTTTGAATTGATCAATGCAGATGTGACAGGTGGGGGCACTTCGGCTTTTTCAGCAGAAAAAAAATCAATTTTGAACACGGCTTATGCTTATGGTCCGATGCAAGGGGCGGTGGATGTTAATGGTGGAAAATTTAGTGCGCAAAATGTCAATTTTCATGACAATTTAATTGCAGTTTCTATAACAGGAAGCAATTCAACGGTTAAAGTTAATCGTTCCAAGTTTTTGAATAATTTTCAATATGAAGTGATACGGACCAAAACTTCTGGAACAGCTGATTTTCGCTATAATTGGTGGGGGAATCCTGCTGGTCCGATTAAAAATTGTGAAATATATAATGCTTGTTGGCCGGTTTCTGGAACAATTAATTCTTCTAGCTGGCTTGCTGAACCTAATTTTCATGATCCGGTGATTATTGTGCCAGGGATTTTGGGATCTCAAGAAATAAATGGAAAATGGACTATCGATCCAGTCTGGCATACTTATGATAATCTATATAAGGAATTTGCGGATAATGGTTATGTTCCAGAAAAAGATCTTTTTACCTTCGGATATGATTGGGAGAAAAGTAATATTGAGAGCGCTGAATTGTTAAAAATTAAAATCCAAGAAATAAAAACCGCCAATAATTGGTCGAAAGTTGACATAGTGGCGCATTCGATGGGCGGACTTTTGACACGAGAATATATTGAGTCGGAAAATTATGCAGATGATATCGATCAACTGATAACACTTGGCACGCCACAAAATGGTGCGCCGGAAGCTTATTTGAAATGGGACGGCGATGCTTGGTTTTGGGGCGGATCTGATTTGTATGCCAAAAGAATATTAGATCAAAAGGTTAAAGAAAGTGCTGGGCAATATGCGGATAGATTTGATTACATTCATCAAAAACCAGTATCTTCTTTGGAACAACTTTTGCCAATATATAGTTATTTGCAAGATGTTGAAAATAATTATGAATATGAAATTTATCCAAGTGGTTATCCAAAAAATGAATTTTTGGAAAATCTGAATCAAGCGGAAAATATTGCTAAGTTGAGGAAAGTAGAATTCGATAAAATTATTGGAAAGGCTGGAAGTGATACGGGAACAATTGCTGGATTTAAGATTATTAATGCTGATATGGGAAAATTTTGGGATCATGGTTATCCTTTAGGATTTGAAATTCCATTGATTGGTGATAGGGGAATGATAAAGGGAAGTGAAGATGGAACTGTTCCATATGAATCAGCTAAGAGTGAAAATATTCCAGCGGATGAATATATGGAAATTAATTCAGTCCATCGCAATCTTCCTACTGATGCACAAAAAGATGTCCTAGAATTTCTGACTGGAATTAGACCGGAAAATGAAAATAGAGATTCTATGATTAAGGATATATTAATAACTTCAGTTTTTTCTCCCATCGACATTCAAATAGTTTCCCCAAACGGACAATGGGCGGGAAAAAATATAAATAATTTGGATGAAGGTGAACAAATCGACGGGGCGTATTATTCTGGATATGAAACAGAAAATGAATTTTTGACCGTTCCTAATCCGGAAAATGGTGAATATAAAGTCATTACCCAAGGCACGGGGGATGGGGAATATAGAATTGAAATAGCGAAGATTTCCGAAGACGATTCTGGCGTTGCCAGTGAAATTATAGGCGAAATAATTGGCACAGCGGAAAATGGAATTCAAGAAGAAAAAACGGTGGAAGTTTTGGAAAATGAAATAATCACCGAAGAAAAAGATGTCATTGCTCCAACAATCACAATTTCCAGTCCGCAAAACAAAATATATCTAAGTGATGAGATTGTTCCAATAGATTTTTCCATTACTGATGATTCTTCCGAAGTGGACGAAGAAAAAACAAAAATATTTTTGGATGAAAAAATATTTTCTAAAAATGAAATTGATATGGCCTATCTGACAAAAGGCGAGCATAACTTTAAAATATCAGCAATGGACAAAGCGGGAAATTTCAAGGAAGAAATAATAGCTTTTTCAATCCAACCAACTATCGATTCTATAATCGAAAATGTCGAACACTATTATCAAAACAAACTTATCACTAAAAAAGCTACTAAAAATTATCTTGATGCAAAATTGAGAGTAATTAAAATCCAAAAAATGCTCTATGACGCTATTAATCTTAGTCCGTGGCCGGTCAAATTCAAGAATCAACTGCTCAAAAATCTTGCCAGAAATATCAATCGTGAAGCGAATGATCTCATTGAAAAAATCCAAAAAGAAAAAGCGGTGGCTAAAAATATCCTCGAGCCAGCTAGAAGTGTTTTGATTAGCAATTTGGGGGAGATGAAAATGTAAAGTGCTTAGTAATATTTTTTTCAAACAAATGTCAAAAATAAAAGATCTTCCGCGTGTTGATCGACCGCGGGAAAAAATGGAAAAATATGGACCGGAGAAATTGTCTGATGCAGAGCTTTTGGCGATTTTGCTTCGAACTGGCAATAAGGATGCTAATGTAGTTGAAATTTCGAAAAAAATTATCAGGAAATTTGGCAAGGAAGGTTTTTCCAAAGCTAGTTTTTTCGAATTAAAAGAAACTTCTGGGCTCGGTCCTGTCAAATCAGCGGAAATTTTAGCTTGCTTTGAGTTGGGACGCAGATTTCTCAATGGCAAAAAAACTGAACTGATTTTGTCCCCGCGTGACACTTGGGAAAATTTGAAAGATATTCGCGACAACAAAAAAGAGCACTTCGTTGTTTTCTATTTAGATACGCGCAATCAAAAAATTCAACGGGAAATTATTTCTGTGGGAATACTTAATGCTAATTTGATTCATCCGCGGGAAGTTTTTGAACCAGCTATTCGCCACTGTGCCGCGCAAATAATAATTTGCCACAACCATCCATCAGGGGATGTCAATCCTTCGGCCGATGACTTACAAATCACTAAGCGATTAGTGGAAGCGGGGAATATTTTGGGCATTGAAATAATTGATCATGTGATTGTGAGCGAAAACTCTTTTTTAAGTTTGAAATGTGAAGGCTTGCTATAAAATAATATGTACGCTATTATGTACGCATAACTTTTAAATTTAAAATCAATTATGCGTGCAAAAACAACTTTGTCGATTACCTCGGCCAGAAAGAATATTTTTGGTATTGCTGAAGAAGTGCAAAAAGGTGATGTGTATTATACACTCACAGAAAGGGGTTGTCCTAAAATGGTGGTTCTTTCAGCGAAAAAATTTGAAGCACTTTGGGAAAACAAAAATAATAGCAGGGGATTTTGTTTGTCTGATGGTGGAGAAAGAAAATATGCTTCGCAGGTTTTTGCTAAAACTTTGATTATCCGTGATGAATCAAGAGTGGTGTATTTATCCGGAGATAACCAAAAAACAAAAGAACAAGAAGAAAATCTTGTCAAAGCCCAACTCTATGTAGAATTAGTTGAGAAACATAAATACCCACTTGATCTTGTCGAATTTGGAAGATATGTGAAAGTTGGTCCAAAAGAAGGTAAACACTATATTGAAGCGGATGTGATTGTGAATTGCGAAAAGGGAAATGTCAAAATGATTTTTGAGGTAAGCGCATTTTCTGATTTTGAAGAAAAAACTGATAAAGTTATTTGTGATCTTTTTGAGTTGGCCAACTCATTGAGTTGGATAAAAAAACCAGAATATGTCGTGTATTTTTCTCGTACTTGTGGGAAGGATGAGGCTAAGGAAAAAATTATGACTATCAACTATGCAAAATTCAATACTTTTTCTGCTTGGAAAAAAGCTGGCCGTCCATTTGAAAACAAAATTCCGGAGTTTAGAAATTAAAAATGTCGAGCTATTGACATAATATTTCTAATCGTTTAAGATTGTTTTACATGGATGTTGGAACGAATTCATTCGATTCCATATTTTTTTAGTTTATATTTATATGCCAACAATCAATCAACTTAAAAGGAAGCCGAGAAAAACAAGCAAGCAAAAAAATAAAACGCCGGCTTTTAAATATGTTTTCAATACAATTAAAAATAAACCCGTAGATACTAACGGACCGTTTAAGCGAGGAGTATGTCTGAAAGTTTCCACCACTACTCCTAAAAAACCAAACTCGGCTTTGCGAAAAATTGCCAGAGTTCGTCTGACAAATGGAATGGAAGTGACTGCCTATATCCCTGGCATTGGACATAATTTACAAGAACATTCTATTGTAATGATTCGTGGAGGTCGAGTGAAAGATCTTCCAGGAGTCAGATATCATATCGTTCGGGGAGTATTAGACAGCGCTGGAACGGCTAACAGAAAAAAAGGCCGATCGAAATATGGAGCGAAGAGGGAAAAAGCTAAGGAGTAACTAAATGCTAATAAATTGCAAATGGAAAAACTAATAAATGCGAATAATTTATTTGAATACATTAGTATAAACATTAGCGACAATTAGAATATATGGCACGACGAAAAAGAATTTATCCAAAAAATACCAAACCTGACCCAAAGTATAATAATATGCTGGTGGGGAAGTTTATGATGAGCATTATGAAAGACGGGAAGAAAAATGCGGTGGAAAAAATAATGTATGATGCTTTTGAAATAATTCATGAACGAACAAAAAAAGGAGGCTTAAATGTTTTTGAACAAGCGATAAAAAATGTTTCTCCATTGGTAGAACTCAAATCTCGCCGAGTCGGCGGAGCCAATTATCAAGTGCCTATTCCTGTAGCGGGAGAAAGAAGAATTACTTTGGCTATTCGCTGGATAAAAAATGCAGTTAAAGCAAAAAAAGGCAAAAAGATGGCGGAAAAATTAGCCGATGAACTTATTGATGCTTCAAATAAAACTGGTGGGGCTATGAAAAAAAGAGAAGATGTCCACCGAATGGCGGATGCTAATAAGGCCTTCGCACACTTCGCATAATCCTACAAATGTACAAATAGTTTACAAAAATACAAAAATACAAAAGCGTTTTTTGTACTTTTGTATTTTTGTAAATTTTTGTAATTTTGTAGGAGAATAAATAAAATTAAGAAAGTAAAAATTAAATTATATGCCGAGAGAATATAGTATAGACAAATATCGCAACATCGGAATTATCGCTCATATTGATGCGGGGAAAACTACGACCACTGAAAGGGTTTTATTTTATACTGGCATTACTCACAAAATTGGAGAAGTCCATGAAGGGGCGGCGGTGATGGACTGGATGGAGCAGGAAAAAGAGCGGGGAATTACGATTACTTCAGCGGCGACTACTTGTTTTTGGAAAGATCATCAAATCAACATTATCGATACTCCAGGGCATGTGGACTTTACTGTGGAAGTGGAAAGATCTCTGCGCGTGCTTGATGGTGGCGTGGTAGTTTTTGACGGCAAGGAAGGCGTGGAACCACAATCGGAAACTGTTTGGCGTCAAGCAGAAAAATATAAAGTGCCACGCATTTGTTTTATTAATAAAATTGACAAAGAGGGCGCGGATTTTTATTATGCCCTAAAAACTATTTGGGATCGTCTTACGCCCAATGCTGTGGCAGTGCAATTGCCAATTGGCGAACGAGGGGATTTTTCTGGTGTAGTGGATTTGATAAAAATGAAAGCCTATACTTTTTCTGGTGAGATGGGAGAAATTGTCAACGAAGGAGAAATTCCAGCGGAGATGTTAGACAAAGCTAAAGAGTGGCGAGAAAAAATGGTGGAAAAAATTTCGGAAACAAATGATAAACTTACTGAAAAATTTTTAAATGGAGAAGAAATTTCACAAGATGAATTGAAACAAGCTTTGCGCCAAGCGGTTATTCGAGTGGCACTCGTTCCAGTTTTTACCGGTACAGCGCTTCGAAACAAAGGTGTGCAATTAGTTTTAGACGCGGTAATAGATTATCTGCCATCACCAATTGATGTGCCAGCAATCAAGGCTACGGAAATAGAAGATGAAACTAAAGAAGTGGCGGTTAAATATGATGACAGCGCTCCTTTTTCTGCGTTGGCTTTTAAAGTAGCAACTGATCCTTTCGTGGGACAGCTAACTTTTTTTCGAGTTTATAGTGGAATGTTAAAAGCTGGATCATATATTCTAAATTCTTCTAAGGGAGAAAAAGAAAGAGTGGGCCGAATTTTGCGAATGCATGCTAATCACCGAGAAGAAGTGGATGAAATTCATACGGGTGGAATCGGAGCTTTAGTTGGAATGAAAAACACCACTACGGGAGATACTTTATGTGATCCGGAAAATCCGATACTGCTAGAAAAAATAACTTTTCCGGAGCCAGTTATTTCGATTGCAGTGGAACCAAAAACTAAAGCTGATCAAGAAAAAATGGGAATGGCTCTGCGAAAATTAGCGGAAGAAGATCCAACTTTCAAGGTGCGAACGGATGAAGAAACTTCTCAAACTATTATTTCCGGAATGGGAGAATTACATTTGGATATCATTGTTGATCGAATGAAAAGAGAATTTAAAGTAGAAGCTAACATCGGAGCACCCCAAGTGGCTTACCGAGAAACAATCAAAGCGGGAGCCCAAGCGGAAGGAAAATATATTCGACAATCTGGTGGACGCGGACAGTACGGTCATTGCTGGGTCAAAGTTGAACCGCAAGAGGCTGGTAAGGGCTTTGAATTTGTGGATGAAATTAAAGGTGGAGTTATCCCGCAGGAATATATCACGCCGATTCAAAAAGGAATCAAGGACGCAATGGATAGCGGAGTTTTGGCGGGATATCCAATGGTGGATATCAAAGCTACAGTTTATGATGGATCTTTTCATGAAGTGGACTCATCGGAAGCGGCCTTTAGAATTGCCGGATCGATGGCTTTCAAAGAAGCTTGTCGCCGAGCAACCCCGATTATTATGGAACCGATTATGAAAACAGTAGTGACGACTCCAGAAAATTTTATGGGCGATGTAGTGGGTGATCTAAATTCCAAACGAGGTATCATCAAAGAAATGAATGATCGAGGCGAAGGCAACGCGCGAGTGAAAGAAATTAACGCGGAAGTGCCACTCGCTTCAATGTTTGGTTATGCCACTCAACTTCGTAGCATGACCCAAGGTCGCGCCAACTATGTGATGGAATTTTCTCACTATGCCGAAGTACCAAAAAGTGTTTCTGAAGGAATAATCAGTGGGGAGAAGAAATAGAAAAAGCATGAAGCATGAAGCATGTAGCATGAAACATGAAACAAATTTAAATTCCGTATCCGTAGAGACGAGGCACTGCCTCGTCTTTTTTGTGGTAAAATTACTTGATTTATTTCGGTATTCTTTGGAGGCTCAACCTCCAAAAGGGAGGTTAAGCCTCCTTGAGGTGCAAATTCTTGCAAATTGGGCTAAAATATGATATAATGTAAGATATGATAAAGTTTCGTCAGGCATTATTTTGGGATACTAATCCAAAAAATATAGATACAGAAAAAAACGCTCAATATATCATTGAACGCGTTTTGGATTTTGGTAATGATAAAGAGGTTAGATGGCTTTACAATTTCTACGATAAATCGCTACTAAAAAAAGTTGTAGCTAAATCTCGCTCACTAATGCCGAGAACAAAAAATTTATGGATAATGCTTCTAGAAAGCAAATAGAATATAATCTCGATATTATACCTGCAAAAACAAAAAAAGCGTTTGTTTTTTTGTCTGGACAACCTTGGCTTAGTGAAGGCGGATGGTATTTGGCTGGTGGAACTGCGCTGGCTCTGCAAACAGGGAATCGCAAGTCAGTGGATTTGGATTTTTTTACCACAAAACAAAAATTTAATTCAAAAACTTTACTTAATAATTTTTCAAATAATAAAGAGTGGCGAACAAGTTTTGGAGAAGATAACACAATATATGGCGAACTGTCTAAAGCAAAAATAAGTTTTATCGCTTATCCTTTTTTTGTTCCTAAACAAGAATTTATCCAATATGGTTCGATTAAAATTTTGCAACCACGCGATATCGCCGTGATGAAAATTATCGCTATTTCACAACGCGGACGCAAGCGCGATTTTTTTGATTTGTATTGGTGCGCAAAAAATGTAGAATCATTGGAAGATTTGATAATGAGATTGAAAGTGCAATATCCTTTTGTGGCACACGATTATCATCATATTTTGAAAAGTTTGGTTTATTTTCAGGATGCAGAAAATGATCCACTGCCGGACATTACTTTTAAGGCGGATTGGAAAGAAATTAAAAATTATTTCAAAAAAGAAATCTTACGCATTACTAAAAAAATAATCTTAAAATAGAAAAAGCATGAAGCATGTAGCATAAAACATGAAACATGAAACATGAAGCATGAAACAAATTTAAATTCCGTAGAGACGAGGCGCTGCCTCGTCTTTTTTTATTTTTCCATTGACAGCCAATTTAAAATAAGCTAGCATTTAATTGTAAAAATAATTTAATTTTATGCTAGATAAAAAACTCAAAGAAGCGCTGGAACTTTTGGGTGGGCGCGCGGTGATAAAGGACCAAGAGCAGTATTATGTCGTGTTAAGTTTAGCGGAATTTAAGAAAATAAAAAAAGAAGGTATTGAGGGCAGTATATTCCAATCTAAGAATGTCCCCCGAAATAGATTCTACAATAGTGGATATTTTTAAAAAATAATTAGCGAATTTTAATTTCAGAAAATAC
>MFSE01000024.1 GCA_001784805.1 Candidatus Moranbacteria bacterium RIFOXYA12_FULL_35_19 | reverse complement strand
TTTTTATAGTTAAATTATACCATAAAAATTGGAAAAAATTAAATAAAAACTGGGGATAAGTTTAGGGATAAAAAAACTCGCCGGTAGCAAGATAAAAAAATAATAAATTTCTAAAAAATTACTTTACTAAAAACAAAATCACAATAATTATGCGGTAAATTCCAAAAGCTATAAAGGTTCTTTTTTGGATGTAAGCAAGAAAAAACTTTATTCCTAAAATTGCCATCCCAAATGAAGTGATGAATCCAACAGCCAAAAGATGACTCTCGGAAAGAGAAAATTTTTCAATATTATTTAACAAATCAAAACCGGACGCCACCAGCATTGTTGGCACTGCCAAAAGAAAAGAAAATTCCACAATAGTTTTTCTTCTAAGACCAATCAATAATCCCCCCAGAATTGTCGTAGCCGAGCGCGAAATCCCAGGAATCATCGCAATTGATTGGAAAAGGCCGATATAAAAACAATGTTTATAAGAAATATTGGCAATGTCTTCAGAAGCGTTTTCTTTTTCCTTGTGCCACTTTTCAAAAATAATCAAAAATATTCCGCCCAAAAATAATGTCCACAAAATTAGACTAGTGCTTTCTAAAAAATAAGTTTTGATTATTTTGTAAAAAATCAAACCTAAAATTCCAGTGGGGATAAAAGCCACTATTAGTTTTTTAAGCACTTCCCATTTCAAAAATAATTTCCAATACAAAACTACCACCGCCAAAATTGCCCCGAATTGAATGATAATTTCAAAACTTTTCAGAAATTCACTTTGAGAAAGACCCAGTAAATCAGCCGTCAAAATCAAATGGGCGGTGGAAGAAATCGGCAAAAATTCTGTTATACCCTCAATTATTCCCAAAATTATACTGTCAAAAAAATTCATAAACTTTATTTTAATTCTCCATTAATCATACAACAATATTCAAAAAAGGAAAAGAAAAGAACAACGGTCATCCACATAAAATGTGAATGACCGTTTTTTCAGTCTTGAGGAGCGATGTATATCTCCTCAATACTAAATAGCCCCCTATTTACAATCCACCAGGCCAATTGACCTGGTGCAATAGCGTCAATCGACGCTATCAACTCAGGAGAATTTAAAAACATCTCCCGAACCTGTGAAGACCTTAGCCTCCACCCCCAAATTATCGACCAGGCTAAGGTCGACGAGCAGTCTGAGGGTCTTTTCCAAAATTCTTCGTCATCAATATCGGTGTGCTCGTACCGATACTGATACATTGGAGATATTAGGTCTATTCCGTACTCCGCAGACCACACCTCCTGAATTTCAGGATCGTTCAGCCAATGATTTGAGTCGCTGGCCTGTTTTTTCAACCAGTCCGTAAAGACTGGATAAAACGGCTGATTGTATGGACCAGCCGTTTCGCAGAATGACTCATATTTCTCGACCACCTGATCGAGAGACATGATCATGCGAAAACTAATGGTCGGGCTCAATACCACCACGGCGTCCCAACCATCAGCGTTAGCAAACTCATCCTCAAGGGCAATTTCGATATGCCCCCAAAAATAATTTTTATTATTTTCCAGCGGGCCGGGGGTATTATCCCAGCTTCGCAAGGGAGAGTTTCCCCCATCCTCCCAAAAGGGGGCGTACAGTCTGCCCCGCTGGGCAATAGTCTCCATGAAAGCCAAATACATCTGGCTTTCATATTTTTCATCGTTCTGGTCCACGGCCGAATACCCATAGACCACAACGTCGCCCTTGCAGGCGAAAACTTCAGCATTGGCAGAAGAAACCAATACTACCACTGCCAGAATAATACTCGCTAGAATAGTAATTTTCTTCATGGTTCCCCTCCCTTTTTTGAAATTTAGTTAGTAATGTTCTGCCCATATATTGGCACATATTTGGAAAAAAAGCAAGTTTTTTAATTAAAAATTAAAAAAACCGATAACTTCTAAATTATTCATCTAATTGCTTTTTTATGCTATAATTAAAAAGTAACAATTTATCATAATACTATGTTATTTGTAGAAGAGAGAAAAACTGTTTGTATAATTGATGATGATCCCAATATTTTGGAAATATATGGGACAAAATTAGGAAACGAGGGTTTTGAAATTATCACTGCTACAGACGGAGAAGAAGGCTTGGTAATTATCAAGTCACACTGTCCAAATATTATTCTTTTGGATATTATGATGCCGAAAAAAGATGGGATTGGAGTTTTGGAAGAACTTAAAAATGATACTGCTTTGGCTAAAATTCCCGTAATAATTCTTAGCAATGTGAGTGACAATGAAATAGTCAAAAAAGTCGGCGAATTCTCCACTCATTTTTATATCATCAAATCCCTCACCACTCCACAAAAACTCGCTGGGTTAGTCAAAGAAGCTTTAGCCAATCAAGAATAATTTTACTTATTTAAAAAATTTGTGTTATGATAAAAATATAAATATTTATCTAAAATAAAAAAATAAAATGAAAAACAATAAAAAAATATTACCGTTACTTTTTATCGCGTTGTTTTCCGCTCTTGTTATTTTTTTCTTTGTTTGGGTAAAATCAAAAAAACCAGTTGAAGTCGCTCCTTCGCAAACCACCACAACTAAACCCGCCCAAAAAAATCCGGATATTTTCTTTGCTTCCAACGGAAAGAATACAGTTTACAAAATAAAAAAAGGCGATCAATGGTCAGTGATTTGGAATGGCACGGAAGGAAAAGCTTATGATTTTGTTTCCAATCCAGTTTTCAGTTTTGATGGAACCCAAATTGCTTATAACGCCGAGATAAACGGCCAAGCCTATGTAGTGGTTAATAACACTTATGAAATAAATGCTTACCAAAAAGCCAATCATATTGTTTTCAGCCGAGACGGAAGCACTATCGCTTTTGTTGCCACTAAAGGCAGTAATGCTTATGTCGTGATCAGTGCGGAAATTTCCGATATTTCCGGAACACTCACCGAAAGCGAAGAATATTCTGAAATCGGTATCGCCCAAGATCCCGAAGGCAATTCTTCTGCTATAATTTTAAGCGAAAACGGCGACAGAATCGCTTATGTAATAATTGAAGATGATAAAGTTTATATAGTAATCGACGGCCAAGTGAGCCAAGCTTACGACAATATTATCAGTTTTTCTTTTTCCGAAGACGGCACTGATTTCACTTATGAAGCTCAAAATGGAGATACTATTGTGACAGTTGTTAACAACCAAGTTGTTTCTTCAACGGAAGAAGAATCAGCTACCGAAGAATCTGAAACTTCTTCCACTAGTAGTTCTTATGCCACCTATCCCACGCCGACTTACCGCTACAAAATCAGCACGCAAAAAGATATCGTCCGCGACCAAGATCGACTGGATTTTTCCGATTGTCCCGAGGGTAGCCAATGCAATTTCTAAATCCTTGCTTTTTGGCCTAAATTGTGCTATAATTAAGTTGTGAGTAGAAAAATATAAAAACGGGTGTTAGCCCGTTTTTGTTGTTAAATAAGCCATTCTTATGAAAAAGAAACTCAAAAAATTACTCAAAAAAAAGTTCGTTCTTCCCCCACCAGAGAAGGTTTTCAATAAAAAAGCTGTGCTTTTATTTATGGTCATTTTGGCGCTTTTTTATGATATTTTAATTTTAGATTATACCCGATCACTTTCAATTGTAAAACCGGAAATAAAAACAAAAATCACCACTCCTTTGGAAAAAAATATTAATGTTTTATTGGCTGGCTATCCAATGGAAAAAATGGCCCCCTATATTTCTACTAAAGAAAAAAGAACCGCTGCTTTTCTCATTGGTATTGCCAAGAAAGAAAGTAATTGGGGAAAATATTCTCCTAAGCTTAATGGAAAAGATTGTTTCAATTATTGGGGCTACCGTGGACAAAGTGAAAATATGACACCCAGTGGCTACACTTGTTTTTCCAGTCCTCGCGAAGCGGTCAATGTAGTTGGTAAAAGAATAAGCGCACTTATCAATGATTCCGAGTTATCCACGCCAGAAGAAATGATTGTTTGGAAGTGCGGTTGGAATTGTACTGGGCATAGCGACGAAAGCGTTTCTAAATGGATCGCCGATGTTGGAATTTATTATAATAAGGTTTACCAATAACTTTACTCTAACATTCAATATTAGGAAGATTTAAAAAAGCTATCTTACTACCGTATACTAGAATACGGTAGTATTTTTTTATCTATGAAAATTATAATATTCTACTTTTTCCTATAAATTCGAAGACTATTCAACACCACCGATACCGAGCTAAGCGACATTGCGCCCGCAGCAATGGCGGGAGACAAAAATCCAAAAACAGCTAGCGGAATAGCCACAATGTTATAGAAAAAAGCCCAAAATAAATTTTGTTTGATAGTGTGAAAAGTAGTTCTGGAAATTTCAATTGCTTCCACCACTTTTTCCAAATTGCTTTCCAAGAGAATAATTTGCCCCGCTTCCTTGGCAATGTCAGTGCCACTGCCCATAGCAATTCCAAGATCAGCTTGCACCAAACTTGGCGCATCGTTTATCCCATCTCCTACAAAAATTACCGCCTCACCCTCTTCTTGTAATTTTTTTATTTCCTTAGATTTTTCATCTGGCAAAACTTCAGCAATTATTTTTTCTATGCCTAATTCTTTCCCAATAACTTCAGCCGTTTTTTTGCTGTCCCCTGTTATCATTGCCACAGCAATTTTCATTTTCTTTATTTTTTCAATAACTTGTTTGGCTTCAGCTCTAGCTTTGTCCGCCACCACAATTGCGCCAATTACTTTTTTGCTATGCGCTACAAAAAGATATGAACCGTCCATTTGATTATCTTCATTTAAACTATTTTTCACCCAAGTCAGATCCACGCCATAATCTTCTAGTAATTTTTTGTTGCCTAAAAGCAAACTGGTTTTATGCTCTTGGCAAATTGCTGAAAGTCCTTTGCCTTTTTCTTCCTTAATTTCTTCTAACTGCGCCAGAGTAATATTTTTTTCTTTGATGTAACTATTAATCGCACTAGAAATTGGGTGCTCGGAATTAATCGAAAGAGATGCGGCGATTTTCAAAACTGAACTTTCTGAAAAATTTTCCTCTGTATTAACTATAATTTTTTTGACTTCCGGTTTCCCTTGAGTAAGTGTGCCAGTTTTATCAAAAACTACAATGGAAATTTTCTTAGCTCTTTCAAAGCTTTCGCTATTTTTGAAAAGTATGCCTTTTTTTGCACCACGCCCAGTTCCTACCATAATCGCCGTTGGCGTGGCGAGTCCGAGAGCGCATGGACATGCGATAACTAAAACAGCCACGGCGTTTATTATTGAAAGAGAAATATTACCAGAAAAGAAATACCATCCCAAAAATGTGGCCAGCGATAGAAGAATAATAGCGGGAGAAAAATAGCTCGAAATCTTGTCAGCTAATTTTTGAATGGGCGCCTTGGACATTTGTGCTTCTTCCACAGTTTTAATTATTTGTGCGAGCACTGTACCGTCGCCAATCTGGGTCACTTTGATTCTTATCACGCCATCCTGATTTATGGTTGCGCCATATACTTTTTCACCTATTTTTTTTTCTACTGGCAAGGATTCGCCTGTGAGCATTGATTCGTCCACACTAGAAACACCTGAAATTATTTCTCCGTCAAGCGGAATTTTTTCACTCGGTTTCACAAGAAGGATATCGCCAATTTTCACCTTGTCAATTTCAATCATTTCTTCTTTATTTTGCACATCAATTACCCGAGCATATTTCACTCCAAATTCCATGAGTTTTCTCATCGCTTCTCCTGCTCGTCCCATACTTAGACTTTCAAAATATTTACCCAAAAGAATGAGCGTGATAATGGCTACCGCTGATTCCAAATAACCCTCTTGACCGGCAAAAAATGCCCACAAGCTAAAAAAATAGGCTACCAGAGTTCCAATTGAAACTAAGGTGTCCATATTAGCTTCAAACTTTTTGAGCTTCAGAAGCATTGTGCGATGAAAACGCCAACCAAAAACAAAAACAACAATTGTCGCTAAGAAAAGATGGACCCACATAACCAAATCAATGCCCAAAATATTTCGACCCAATCTAAATTTATAAAACATTTCCAAAAGTACCGGCGCACTCAAAACTGCTGACCAAATAAAACTGTTCCAATTTTTTGTTATATTCTCCATCTCATGATGATGCTCGCCATGTTCTTCAATGTTATAGCCATTATCTTTGATTATTTTTTTTATTTTATTTTCATCAATTAATTTTGGATTATATTCTATTTGCGCATTTTTTGAAGCAAAATTAACTGAAGCCAAAATTATTCCTTTAGTTTTGACTAATTTTTTTTCATTACTAAGCGCACAGCTTGCACAAGTCATGCCAGAAATTTTTAGAATTATTTTTTTATTCATTTACCCTGTTAAATAAGATTTGTAGCTTTCTATAAAGATACAACTTAATTTAAATTATTATTAATTATCCTATCTATTGTTAATTTTAAATATATACAAATCTAATTTTAATTTTTTTTAAAAAATTAAAATTATTTAACAGGGTGAATTTTTATTCAACGATAAACTTTCCCTTCACCATTCCCATCCAACAACTAAATGGAATTTCGCCGGTTTTATTAGGCGTAAACCGCACAACATTTTCCCCATAATTAATTCCTTGCGAAATATTCAGACTTGGAATAATTATTTTATTCGTACAACCCGAAATCTGATTTCCATTTATAATCCATTCAACTGGTACGCCCTTTTTAATTTTCAGCGTGCTCGGAATGAAACCTCGACTAGTTATGCTCATCCTAACAATTTGTTCGTTATTATTATTATTATTATTATTGATTTTATTTTCTTCTAATTTAGTTTGAATTTGAAAAATATTTTTATTCCCGCCACGCAAAGCCAGTCCGGAATTGAAAGCATAAATAGCAAACAAAATAATTATTATTCCGACAACTTTTTGAAAAACCACTACGCCTTTTCCCTTAGCCCAAGAAGTTGTTATGCCTAAAATAAGAAGCGCTGGCACTGTTCCTAAAGCGAATAAAAATAAGATTGATCCGCCTGCAAAAAAACTACCCGAAGTTAGCGCAAAAATTTGCATACTCTGCGTAAATCCGCAAGGTAGAAAAAAGGTAAGTCCACCCAAAAACAAAGGCGCTGTTTTTCGTTCTGACCTTTTGAGTGCCGACCATTTTTGAGTTAATTTCTTTGGCATTCTCAATCCAAAATTGGAAATTGATGGGATAATTCCCAAAATATTCAACCCAAGCATTCCCATTATAATCGCAATTATTATAGTGAAAATTGCCACGAAATTTCCACTAATATTTATCTCTCCACCGATAAGGCCGAGCAGTCCGCCAAGAACAAAAAAAGTGGTTAATCGTCCAATATGAAAAAGAATATTCGGCTTAACGGCATTTTCATAAAATCCTCGTCCTTCACTTTGATATTTTTCAGAAAAAGCAATCGCTACCCCGCCAACAATAGCCAAACAAGTTGAAACTGACGCTGCTAGTCCAATCAAAAAAGCTATACCGTAAGTCAGCTCATCACTTTGAATATTTATTTTATCCATTATCTCAAAATTTTGAAAAATTCTATAGATAATAAATAAAAAAATAACTATCAAAACCGCATTAAAATTTTGCAATATTTTTTCTGTCCTTGATTTTTTCTCAAAATCAAAAGGGACTTCTTGCGCTTCATAACCAATTTTTTTTACCATTTCTTTAATAGCCAAAGTGCTAGGCTCTTTTTCTCCATAGCGAATTTCCACCTCACCTTTTTTTCTATCGGCCTTCACTTCTTTCACGAAAGGAACATGCGCTAATTCATCCTCGAGAATTTTTTCACAGGCTACGCAGTGCATTCCCTTGATGTATATTTTCTTTTTCATTTTATTTACTATTATTTACTCAATTTGTTAATTACCAAAATCTCCTCAATCATTTCTTTTTTTCTTTTTTCATTAGTTCCTCGCATAGCATTTTGAAAACAACTATTTAAATGTCCTTCCAAAATTTTGGCATTAGCTGATTTCAAAAGTCCAATCACCGCTAAATTCTGTTGCAAAATATCAATGCAATATTCTTTGTTTTCTGCCATTTTTATCACATTACCCAGATGACTATGCGCCTTTTTCAAGGCTGTTATTGTGTTTTTATTCTCTCCCATATTTGTAGTTTAAAAATTAAAAATTTATATAATACCTCCCCCCTAGGTACATCATATACTACTATGAGATCCTGTCAACTATTTCAAACATAAAAAAAATCCTAAAGCTCGGCTTTAGGATGGTTTGGGGCAATGGTGGACGAAGCCGTCCACCATTGCTTTGAAGATTCATTCAGAATCTTTTGTTTCTTGTTTTTTTTCCCAACTAAATTCAACTTCGGGAGGAGGATTATTTTCCCCTAAATCGATATCGTCTCCGTCCCATGGCCCAGGAGATTTCATATTTCTATTACCTCCTTCTTTTTTATTTTTCAAGAAAAGCGTAAAAACATCCATTCATAGAAACAAACTTTACTTCATAATTTTCTTCCAATAAGAGACTGATTCCCACTAATAAATTATTTGGGTCTTGGCCTCTTATTGTTGCAACTTTTCCTGTTTTTTTTATTATCAGGTGTCCATCTGTTGTTTGGGTTGTTTCGACTTCTTTGCAAAGTTTTTCAATTCTTGCATCGAATTTTTTTTGGGCAAAGTCTTTTTCATCTTTTTCTTTTTCATTTGAGCTCATTTTCTTCTCCTTTAGTTGTGGTTTTTTTCTTGGGTTAGTTTTGACGGTTAAAATAAAAATTCTATGATTTAATAAAACCATTATTTTAACCATCAAAACTTCAAAAAACATTTTTAAAGAACAAAAAAACCGGTCTCGCGTGAGATCGGCTTTGGTCTGACTAAAATGAAATTTTATATTTATGCTTTCATTTTATGCAAAACAAAACCGATCTGGCTAAACCAGAAATAAAAGTAAGAAAAGCTATAAAATTTTTGAACAGATTGTTTTGACATATTATTTACCCCACACCATTTTCAGCAAAAACTCTTTTAATAAATTATTTGAAAGCGAAGCGACTTCGTCTTAAGATATTCTCGAAAATATATTTTTTTCAAAAAATGGTGTTAGGGTGAACTCAATTATTTTAGCACCTCTTATTTTTTTGTCAACTATATATAAAAACTGACTTGATTTTTGAGATTCAGGAGAAAAGCGATCACGGCACTTTTCTCCTGTTTTATCGGCAGGATTATGTTTTAATCCTTTTAGCCCAAACCATCTATTTAGATGGCATCTTTGTAAGACATTTGGGCTTGCCAGATTTTTTTGAGAGGGTCTCTCTCGTTTTATTTTTTAATCGTCAATATTTCCGCAAACCTGTCTGCTCCGCCTTTTTTAAGATTTGCTCTTAATAAGGCTTCTGACAAATCCATTCTTGGAGGATTGTCAATCACCTCTGCAAATTGTTCTTTCTTAGAATTATCAACAATCTCTTCTTTATTATGATTCATTTTCTTCTCCCAATTTTAATATTTTTTTATTTCAATGAAGCCCATATTTTTTAATATATGAAACATCCAATATTCTATACATATTCCTTCCATAATTGGGTCATTTGATACAAAAAAATATAATCCCTTTTCAAGACCAGAGCTAATGTCTTGAATTAAAACAAGAATCAAAGTGTATCTACCCGGATAAACTTTAGTTTTTTCTTCATCGTTATGTTCCAATATTCTTTTTAAAATAATATCCATGACTTTACCCTCCTGAATTATTTTAATTTTGTTTACAAATTTACCTAACAGCCAAACCAATAATTTCGAGTTTTACGAAATTATCGCTTTGACTATTAGTTTTCTTTCAAGGAACAAAAAACCGGTCTTTTTTACGAGATCGGCTTTGGTATATTTGAAATGATTTTGACTATTTTATGCTTTTTTCATTTCATGCAAACCAAGGCCGGTCTCAAAGACCAGCAAAATAATCACAGACAATATAAAGGATAATTTTGTTTGCATGTTTTTCATAACAATTTTATTTTACCAAATGTAAAAAAAATGTCAATAGCTATTTACGAAAGTACGAATCTGGCGAAATTATTAATCCATTTTCGTTTTTATTCGTATTTTCGCTCAATTAGCCCACCTGCAACGCTTTGCGTAGCATTGCGGGCAGGTATTTTCGTAAATTAGTAATCTCGAAGTTTCTTAATCGTTTTATGATCACGGATTTTTTCTAGCGCCTTGGCCTCAATCTGACGGATTCGTTCGCGGGTCACGCCAAACTCCTGTCCCACTTCTTCCAAAGTATGCGTCACGCCATCTTCCAAGCCAAAACGAATTTTCAATATTTTTTGTTCGCGCGGAGTGAGATCTTTCAAAATTTCCGTCACATGTTCCTTGAGCATTTTGCGACTGGCAATTTGATTAGGCATCACAGTTTCAGTGTCTTCGATAAAATCTCCGAGCACCGAGTCGTCATCAGAGTCCCCCACAGAAGTTTCCAGAGAAACTGTTTCTTGAGAAATTTTTTGGATGTGACGAATTTTGTCCACTTCAATTCCCATTTCCACCGCAATTTCTTCTGGAAGTGGTTCGCGTCCGAGATCTTGCACCAGTCTTCGGGTAATTTGGGTATATTTATTGATCGTTTCTACCATATGTACGGGAATACGAATTGTCCGCGATTGGTCAGCTAACGCCCGCGTCACTGCTTGGCGAATCCACCAAGTAGCATAAGTGGAAAATTTATAGCCTTTACGATAATCAAATTTTTCCACGGCGCGAAAAAGTCCAATGTTGCCTTCTTGAATTAGATCTAAAAGTGAAAGATTGTGCGAGCGACCGACATATTTTTTAGCAATACTCACCACCAGTCGAAGATTAGCTTCCGTGAGTCTTTGTTTGGCCATTGAATCTTGTTTTTCAATTCTTTTAGCTAGAGATATTTCTTCTTCGGTGCTCAAAAGATCCACTCGACCAATTTCTCGCAAATACATCTGCACCAAATCAGAAGAAGCTTCCTCTATGTTCCCTATTTCTGGCGTTGATTTTCTTGTTTTCTTTTTAGAATTTTTTTGTTCGTCTAAGTCCTCGGAAATTTTGTCTGTTTCCATTCGAATCATTTCATCAGAATTCACCACGCGGATATTTTTCTTTTCCAATTTTTCATACAGTTCTTCCAATTTTTCAATCTCTCTTTCCGCATCTGGAATAACATGCAAAATTTCATCTTCCGTGATAAAACCCCTTTGTTTTCCACGATAAACTAACTCGTCGATTTCTCCGCGCTTTTTGGAATTTTTTTCTTCCGCTGATGCGGAAATTTTCTTAGGTTTTTTGGCTTTCGCTTTTTTTCTAGTATTATTTTTCAATTTTCCTCTACTTTTTCTTACAATCTTTTTTTTCTTAGCCTTCTTTTTTGGCGCATTCTTAATTTTTTTGCGCATTTTTTTATTTGGCATTCTTTTGTTTTTTTTATTTTTTATTTTTAAACTCTTTTTAGTCTTAGCCATAAAAAATATTTAAATAATTGAATTACATTTTATTTCTTTTCTTCCAACTCATACAGTTCTTTGGTAATTCGGCCGGATTCTTGGCATAAAAAAATCTTGGCTTCCTTGTCGCCCGATTTCTCGGCAATTTTCAAATCATTACTTATGCGATCCAGCTCTTCTTTTTTGCTTTCTTTTTTGATTTCACGAAAATAATTTTCAAACTCATCCATTGGATCGGGTAAGTTTATCTCTTCCACATTATTATTAAGATCCAGTCGATATTTTTTTTGAGAAAAAATATTTTGGGCTTTTTGATTTATCTCAACCTTATCCCCTATTTCATTGATAAAAGAAGCGAAATCAAAATTTGTCTTTTCGCCTTTTTCCAGCATCAAATCAAATAGTTCATTTTTAAAATTGAAATTTTCCTCACTTATCCTTCTACTAGCTTCTTTCCAAATAGTAGGATAAACCAGCATTAGTCCCATAAGTTCACCCAGCAACATTTCTTTTTTTGCTATTGGCTCTTGTGTTTTCAAATTATCTAGCGTACTTGAAATTAGTTTAGACTTATCTTTAAGACTAATCTTTTTGAGCTCGTCCGTCAATGCTTTTTCTGAAATATCCAAATCTTCTCCAATTTTTTTTATCCAATAATTTTTTTCTACTTCATTTTCCAAAATAGACACCATTTCTAATAATTCTTCGGTTATCTTTTTCTTCCCTTCTAAATTATTTTTATCAAATTTCTTGAAAGTTTTTTGAAAAAAATATTCCATCGCTGGCAAAGCTTGGGCTACATTTTTTTCAAGTTCTTTTGGATTTTCTTTGGCCATATCGGCCGCATCTTTTCCCCGTTCTAAGTTCACAATCCGCACCATCATACCGCTGGCTAAGCATAATTTTACACTTTTCTTGGTAGCATTTTCACCAGCACTATCCATATCAAAAAACATTTGAATGTTTTTTGTGTATCTTTTTATAATATTAATTTGATCTTCCGTTAAGGCTGTGCCAGAAACTGCCACTGTATTTTTTATCCCCACCTGATGCGAGGCGATCACATCCATATTACCTTCCACCAAAAGAACGCTATCCTGTTTTTTTATTTGAGCTTTAGCCTTATCCAAACCATACAAAACCCGGCTTTTATGATAATTTTCCGTTTCTGGTGTATTAACATATTTTGCCTGCGATTCATCGCTCCCTGGAGTTACTCGTGCTGTAAAGCCCAACACTTTTCCTGAAAAATCTCCAATTGGAAAAATAATTCGATCACGAAATCTATCGTAATAGCTGGACATCAAATGTCCATTATGGACATTTGATGTCCCTTCGGCATTATTTTTTTGCACCAACAATCCAGTTTTATTTATCTCTTCTGTTTTATATCCGCGACCAATCAAGAAAGTCAAGATATTCCGCCACCCTTTCGGCGCATAGCCGAGACGAAATTCCTTAATGGTTTCGTCTTTCAAACCTCTTTCTCGAAGATAAGTTAAGATTTTTTCCTTTCCTTCTCCTTTCCAAAGCTGAATTTCATAAAATTTTGTAGCTAATTCCAAAATCTCGAGCGTCCGATTTTTTTCTTCTTCTTTTTGTGGGCTATAGCTTTGCAGTTTCACTCCAGCTTTTTCCGCGAGCGTTTTCAATGCTTCCCGAAATTCCAACCCTTCCATTTCCATCACAAAACCAAAAATATCCCCTGATTTCTGACAACCGAAACAATGCCAAAATTGCTTTTCTTCACTCACCATAAAAGAGGGGGATTTTTCATTATGAAAAGGACAAAGCGCCCGCCAGTTTGAGCCGGCCTTGTCTAGCTTGATATATTCGCCCAAAATATCGACTATATTGAGTTTAGATTTTATTTCTTCTATATCAGTTCCCATATAGTATAATCGTACTATACTACAATAAAATAGGCAAAAAATTGCAAAAAAATAAAAACTACATCATTCCACCGTATCCCGGCATACCGTCATTATGATTATGCGCTTCTTTTTTTTCTGGTAAATCAGTCACCACCGCTTCAGTAGTCAACAGCATAACAGCAATTGAAACTGCATTTTCTAGCGCAGTTCGAGTAACTTTAAGCGGATCAATGATACCTGATTTTATCATATCATCCAGATATTTATCTTGCAGAGCATCATAACCAAAATTAGCTCCCGTAGACAAAATTATTTTATCCAAAACTACATCCGCGCTTTTTTTGCCGGCATTAATTACAATTTGTTTCAATGGCTCGCTAAGTGCTTGAATTAGCGCTTCGTAACCAGCTTGAAATTCGTAATTTCCATTTCGTTGATTTTTATTTTTCAATTCTTGAGCTGCTTTGGCCAGCGCCACGCCTCCTCCCGCTACAATTCCTTCCTCCACCGCTGCCCGAGTAGCGCTAAGAGCATCTTCCATTTTGTGTTTGATATAAGTCAATTCGGTTTCAGTTGCTGCTCCAACGCGAATAACTGCCACGCCACCAGAAAGTTTGGCGGATCTTTTTTTCAATTTTTCCTTGTCATAATTATTGTCGGAGTTTTCTATTTGCATTTTTATCTGGGACACTCTATTTTCAATTTCTTTTTTCTTGCCTGCCCCACCAACAATAGTGGTATCCTCTTTGGAAGAAATAACTTTTTGCGCTTTTCCTAACATTGAAATTTCCACTGTCTTAAGTTCCATTCCTTTTTCTTCACTCACTACTTGTCCGCCAGTCAAAATCGCAATATCTTCCAATAAAGCTTTTTTCCCTTCGCCAAATTCTGGTGCTTTGATTGCCAAAACATTCAATACTCCTCGTAATTTGTTAACTACTAGTGTTGCCAAAGCTTCACCTTCCACATCTTCAGCGATAATTACTAATTCTTTTTTCCCACCTTGAGCTAGTTTTTCCAAAATTGGCAAAATATCAGAAATAGCGGAAATCTTTTTGTCCGTGATGAGAATGTATGGATCTTTCAATTCGGAAATTTGTTCTTCGACATTACTAATCATATACGGAGAAATATAGCCTTTATCAAAATTCATTCCTTTAACAATTTCTTTAGAAAGTCCAAAAGTTTGCGATTCTTCTACTGTGATCACTCCGTCTTTTCCCACTTCTTCCATTACTAAAGCAATCATTTCTCCTGTTTCTTGACTTTCCGCGGAAATAGTTGCCACTTGGGCAATTTCTTCTTTGGAATTTATTTTTTTAGAATTTTTTTTGAGAATCGCAATGATATCATTTTTAGCTGATTCCATTCCATGGCGAATGCCAATTGGACTAATACCCGTTTCCACAAATTTCAAACCTTGTTCCACCAGCGCTTGAGTGATGACAGTCGAAGTAGTGGTGCCGTCTCCCGCCACATCATTAGTTTTGCTAGCCGCTTCTTTCACCAGTTGCGCCCCGATATTTTCTAATTTATCTTCTAGTTCAATTTCTTTGGCAATCGACACGCCGTCGTTAGTGATTACCGGTGAACCAAAACCCTTGTCTAAAATAACATTGCGTCCGCGTGGACCAAGTGTCGCTTTTACAGTGTTGGCCACCTTATCGATACCAATTTTAATTTTTTTTCTCGCTTCCACCCCTATTTCAATTTGCTTTGCCATATTTATCTGTGAGCGAAGCGAGCAGGAACAAAAATGAGCATCCCTGCACCAATTCGCTATAAATTTTATATTAATTAAAAACTAAACCGAAGGTGATTACACGCACAAAACTCACTCTTAAAAAAAATCTTTATTGGAATTGGTGCGGGATAGCCATATTAAAAAATTTATTCCAACACTGCCAAAATGTCTTCGTTTTTTAAAATTATATATTTTTTATCTCCCACTTTAATATCTGTTCCGCTATAAGGCCGAAAAATTACCGTCTGGCCTTTTTTGACTTTTATCTCCTTGGCTTCTCCGATTGCAATAATTTTTCCTTCTTGCGGAGTTTCTTTTGTTCCTGTTTCCGGCAGATAAATTCCTTGCTCGGTTTTTTTCTTGGCCGTTTGAGATTCAATGAGCACATTTTCTCCCAACGGTTTTATTTTTCCCTTTTCCATATTTTTTTAAAATTAATAATTAGCACTCGCAATATTAGACTGCTAATTACATTTTACAAGAAATTCCCAGCCTGTCAAGAATCATAGAATATAACTATTTCCCTGTTAACCTTTTTCGTTCCGGTATTTTTCTAAAGCTTTTTCCGCTCAAAAATAACCAGTCCTTTTTCTTTTTTCATATTGTTTTTTAAAATTATTTTTTCTTTTTTATTTCTAAAAGCTTTTTTACTTCTCGATCAAAATCAGATTCAAAATCTTTCATTAGTTTTCCAGAATATTTCGCATATTCTTTATTGGCTTTTTTAAGAGCTTGATCATGACTAATTTTTCCAGTATTATTCAAGACTTCATATGAGGCAAAATGAAGATACTCATCTAATTTTTTAACCCAATCAGCCATACGCATAGCAACACGCCGAGTTGCCTGAATTTCTGCAAATGATAAATAAGCATCAACTAATAAATTAAGGCTTTGTAATTCTTCTTCATTTAAATAATTTTTTGCAATTGCTATGTCAGCTTGAATAAGATACTTTCCCTTAAAACTCAAGAGTCCCATATACGGCAAGGCACTATTGGCTCGCTCATAGATAATTTCTGCGGCTGTTTTACCAGTCACTGCAAAATGCATTTTATTTTGGACTGTAGCAAAAAATGTTTTCGAAATATCTAAATTATATTCATAATCAATCGCCGTAGCATAGATATCTGTTACTTTTTGATAAAGATTTCTCTCACTACTGCGAATATCGCGGATGCGAGCAATCAATTCATCAAAGTATCGACTACCGTGTTTTTTGAGACGGTTATCATCCATTGTAAATCCTTTGATAATAAACTCATTCAACCGAGCGGTAGCCCATTGGCGAAAACAAGTGGCGATTTTAGAATTAATTCTATATCCAACGGCAATAATTACATCTAAATTATAAAAATCTACCTCGCGCTTAACCTGTCTTGAACCCTCATTTTGAACTGTCAACTTTTGGTTGACAGTTCGATCTGGCAACAATTCTTTTTCCTGATATATTTTTGCTATATGCTTACTGATATTTTGTTTACTTGTTGCAAATAGCTCAGCAATGGTATTTTGAGTTGCCCAAATAGTCTCTCCCTCGTAATCAAAATGAAGTTCTACTGTATCTTTTCCTCTGGTTAAAGCAAGCATTACCTCGCTTTCGGCTTGAGTAAATTTACTTGGAATAATTTGCTGATTCTTTTTTTTCGTAAAAACTTTAGCTATTTTTTTCTTTTTCATATTTTTATTCTAGTGATATTATATCATTATTCTACCACATCTGCCAATAATGTCAACAATTATTTTTAGAATACAGCTGTTGATTAAAAAATAGATTAGCGATATAGTTATATTGACAACATTGCCTAAACTCATATCTTTGGATGTGAGCATGGCACAATAATAAATCCTAAGTAATAGAGACGGCCTCATGGTCGGCACTTATTACTTAGGTCAGTGATTCGAAAGAATTACTGGGCATTTTCGAAAGGAAATGTCGCCCGATTCGTGGGGCCTTTTGTGTACTCAAAATCGGGAATTAAATAAGTCGGAATAATTATTAACAAATAAAATGATTATGAGTGATCAAAATCAGTCTCAGGAACAGACTCAAAACGTTCCAGCAAAAAAGGCGTGGTATAAAAAATGGTGGGTAATAACAATTGGAGTTATTATTCTTATCAGTATTATCGGTAGCTTTGGCGAAGATACAGACAAGAAACAACCAGCACAAGAGAAAGAGCAAAAAACAGCTGAAACAAAACCAGCAGAACCCGAAAAATTAGTTCCGCAGATTGCCGTGACAAGCGCAGTTATCTCAAAAGAATATTCTGAAAATGAAGTATCTGCTGATGCAAAATATAAAGGAAAAATTATTGAAGTATCAGGAAAAGTTACCGGTGTCGATAATGGAATTACTGATAATGAAATGATCGTTAGACTTTCTGATGGCGAATATGATTTTAGTGGTCTAATGTGCTATATGAAAGAAAGCGAGAAAGATAAAGTACTTACTCTCAAAAAAGGAAACCAAGTAACTTTGATTGGTAAGGGAGATAGCGCTACTATAGGGTCTCCAATTTTAAGAGATTGCTTTGTAAAATAAATTAGACTAGCAACAAAAAACAGCGGTCAAGCGACTGCTGTTTTTTTGTTCATCTTTTTCGAGACTCATCGGTCTGCTCGATAAAAAATGTAGTGGGCGGAAGAGGAGGGATTCGAACCCTCGGTGAGTTGCCCCACACACGCTTTCCAAGCGTGCCAATTAAACCACTCTTGCACCCTTCCTTTTTTTAATTTTTAAATAGTCTAGCAACCTTTTCTTCTGATGTATATTAGTAAAACCTATTTCTCTTTCATATCGTAAAACCTCTGCTTCTCTATAAAGAAAAATATTATCACCACTCCAGCTTCTTTTGGGATGAAACCCTTCAGAAATCAATACTTTCTCTACAAAAGCCAATAATGGCTTTGATTTATTCGTAAAACATAATCCTATATTAAAAGATTCCCACTTGCCATTACTATGTTGATGGTAATAGACTCCGCCATCCGTGTCAATCAATCCTCTCAAGCAGTCTTTGGAATATTTTGCATTTTTTTTGATCCAATTAGGAACATCAACTTGATTCCTAACTTTATTCCCTTTCTTTATTTTATTTTTTTCTAAAAATTCAACTAACTCAACTGAAGATGCCACCAATCTTATGACATTTTTACTCACAGGAGAGGACAATTTATATACCACCGATTTGATTCCAAAAAGATTTTCAATCAACTTTTCAACTTTTTCATAATAATTTTGTCCATTTATTCTGTTAAAAGAAATGGCAATCTGAAAATCATTACTAAACCCACCGTCCCCTAAAAATATACCCATAAATTCGGCTAGAGCAGAAGATTTTCGAGGAATAGAAATAATTTTACGTAAATTACAATTCGAATATAATTCTGGAAATAATTTGCGTTTTTTTTGAGAAATTTCTCCTCCTTTTTTCCTCCCCTCTGGAGTGCCAGGACCACCATATTTTTCAGCCGTCACTTTACCACCAATTTTAGCAGCTTTTTCAATACTCCAATAATCAGGAAGTACCGTATATTGTGGAATTTTTAAAGATTTCCCAGCTAATTTAACTAATTTTTCCAATGCCTTTTGGGATATAGTATATTTTTCTCGTCTCCAATCTAATAATGTTCTTTGGGAAATTTCTATTTTTTTTGCAATTTCAATCCAGCTTAATCCGCTCAGATTAAAACAACTGCTCAAGAATTTAGACTGCAATCCTTTTTTAAATTTTATCCTAGTCATATTGCTTATATTATATCACAATATTTTCAATATGCAACTAAGCCATACCACCAATCTTGTGTATAAAAAAATACCACCCATACGCCAATGTGATATTTCTTTACTAAATTGTAAGTTTTATTTCTCCATCTTTCCAATCTCAATTGTAGTCTTAATGACTGTGTCGGGATTCAAAGAAATTGAATCAATGCCTTCTTCTACGAGGAATTTGGCAAAATCCAGAAAATCCGATGGTGCTTGTCCGCAAATTCCGACTTTTCTTTTGGCAATGTGGGCTTTTCTAATTACTTGGCGAATCAGTTCTTTGACAGCCTCATTTCTCTCGTCATACACATGCGCCACTTTGGCACTGTCTCGATCTACCCCAAGCGTAAGTTGAGTAAGGTCATTAGAACCAATTGAAAAGCCATCAAAAATTTTGGCAAATTCATGCGCCAAAATAACATTGGATGGAATCTCACACATCACATAAACTTCCAAACCTTTCCTGCCTCGCTCTAGTCCATGTTTTTTCATTTGCGCCAAAACTTTTTTTCCTTCTTCTATTGTTCGACAAAATGGAATCATAATTTTGACGTTCGTAAGTCCCATTACTTCTCGCACTTTTTTGAAAGCGCGACATTCTAAGGCAAAGCCATCCACATAATCAGCGTCATAATAGCGTGAAGCTCCGCGCCAACCAATCATCGGATTTTCTTCGGCTGGTTCAAAATTTTTCCCACCAATCAGGGTGGAGTATTCATTAGTTTTAAAATCAGACATTCGAACAATCACATCTTTTGGAAAAAAAGCGGCGCCAATTCGGCCGATGCCTTCAGCCAATTTATCCACAAAAAACTCTTCCTTATTTCCATAACCCTGCGTGATTTCTTCTATTTTTCTTCTTTCCTCTTTGTCCTTTATTTTCTCAAAATGCTTAAGGGCCATTGGATGAATTTTGATGTACTCTGTGATGATAAACTCTTCTCTTGCCAATCCTACGCCGTCATTTGGAATAAAAGAAAGATCGAAAGCTTGATCAGGATTGCCCACATTCATCATTATCCTGGTTTTAGTTTTTCGTAAATGTTTCAAATTAGTTCTTTTGATTTCATATTTCAAAAGTCCTTCATAGATTTTGCCTTCTTCTCCTTCAGCGCAACTAGCCGTTACATTTTGTCCATCCTTGATAGTGTGTGTAGCATTGCCCACTCCCACAATACACGGAATTCCCAATTCTCGACTTACAATCGCCGCGTGCGATGTTCGCCCGCCGGAATTTGTGACAATAGCGCTGGCTATTTTCATAATCGGCTCCCAATCCGGATCAGTCATTTCAGTGACAAGCACTTGTCCTTTTTTAAACTGAGCAATTTTTGCCACATTCTTTATCACATTAGCTTGTCCTTGCCCGATTTTTCCACCCACTGCTGAGCCTTGGCAAAGCAACTTACCTTTTTCCCGCAAAATATATTCTTCTAAGAAATTTTTGTCTTTTTGCGATTCCACTGTTTCTGGTCGAGCTTGGACGATATATAGCTCATTGTTTCGACCGTCTTTGGCCCACTCTATGTCCATTGGTTTTTTGTAATGCTCTTCAATTTTTGTTCCCCAAGTTGCCAACTGCAAAACTTCTTCATCCGTGAGCGCAAATTTTTTGCGATCTTCCATTGGCACCAAAACATTTTGGGTAGAAGAATTTCCTCCGACACTATAGATTAATTTATTTTCCTTGCTTCCCATTTTCTTGCCAATAATTGATTTGAAACCATCCTTAAGTGTTGGTTTATGCACGATAAATTCATCCGGCGTCACCTTACCTTTGACGATATTTTCTCCGAGACCCCAAGATCCATTTATCACTACCGCGTCTTGGAAGCCTGATTCCGTGTCGATGGTAAACATCACACCACTCACCGCCTCATCTGATCTGATCATTTTTTGCACACCCACTGAAAGAGCGATGGCAAAATGATCAAATTTTTTGTCCACGCGATATGAAATCGCGCGATCAGTGAAAAGTGAAGCGAAACATTTTTTGACTGATTCCAAAAGATTATATTCCCCAACTATATTCAGATATGATTCTTGTTGACCAGCAAATGAGGCATCCACCAAATCTTCGGCTGTGGCGCTAGAACGCACCGCCACATCTACTCCGCCTGCAAAATGATTGGTGTGGTCATCTTTGTCCCAAGTAATGCGAAAATCTTTGTGCCTTGCATATTCCTTAGACAATTTGGCATAATTTTCCACAATTTCATTGCGAAGATCCTCTGGAAATTGGGCCGAAAGAATCAATTCTCGAATTTGATGTCCCCTCTTGGCCAAGTTCACCATACTGCCAGTGTCCAACCCTCTTAGAATTTTTTTAATTTTTCCGTCCAGATTATTTTCCGAGATAAAATAACGGTAAGCCTTGGAAGTAATTGCAAAACCATTTGGCACCTTTATCCCCTTGCCTTTCAAATTAGAATACATCTCCCCAAGCGACGCATTTTTCCCGCCACCAAACTCAATGTCCTCAATTCCCAATTCCTTAAACCACAACACAAAAGCATCTTTTTTATTTTTCTTGCCTGCCGATGAGGCAGAGGTTTGTTTGTTTTTTTTGAACATATTATTTTATTTTAATATTTTTTATTTGTTTTATGTTTCATGTTTTATGTTACATGTTTCATGAATTTATTATACCACAAAAAAAGAATTGGCGCTAACCAATTCTTTTCTTTTAAAAATAATTTTATTTGTATATTCGTACATTCGTATAAATTCGTAATTCGTAAGGGCTACCTCACCTCTTCCACCTTCACCAAACTCATATGTTCTTTGGTGACGTGCGGGCGACCCATTACGATGACTAATTTATCCTTAAGATTAACCTTTTTCTTGGTCTTTAGAATCTTAATTGAAATATCAATAAGTTCATCAATCGTTTCGCAGTCCGGCAAAACAAAGCTCTGCACACCCCAAACTAAACTCAATTGATTATGTGTTTTTTCATTGTTAGTCATGACAAAAATCGGACTTTCTGGACGATGACGAGAAATCATTTGCGCGGTAAAACCACTCACGCTGGCCACCACAATCGCTTTGGCCTTGGTATCTTTCAAAAGTTCATGGGCTGAATTAGCCACAGCAGAAGACGTAGATTTATTTTTGTCCCCCAAAAAACCATGTTCCAAATCATCAAAAGGTGATCGTTCGGTATTACTAATTATGTCGCTCATCGCCTTGACTGCTTGCGCGGGATATTTGCCATTGGCTGTTTCCCCAGAAAGCATCACGGCGTCGGCGTGATCAATCACCGCATTAGACACGTCTGAAACTTCCGCTCGAGTTGGCAAAGGATTTTCAATCATCGAATTGAGCATTTGTGTGGCCACAATAACTGGCACGGCTGACCGCAGGCACTTAGCAATAATTTCTTTTTGATAAATCACCACGCGATTTTCATTCATTTCAATTCCAAGATCGCCTCTGGCTACCATCACCGCATCGGACGCTTCAATTATTTCTGCAATATTTTTGATTGCTTCTTTTCTTTCAATTTTTGCAATTATCTGAGGCAACTTCAATTTATTTTTCACTATCTTCTCTATCTTCTTTTTCACGTTCATTATCTCTTTCGCATTGCTCACGAAAGAAAGTGCAATGTAGTCAACATCTTGCGACAACGCAAATTTCAAGTCCTCATCGTCCTTTTTCGTAAACGCCCCTCTTTCTAATTTTATATCAGGAATATTGACGCCTTTATGATTTTTGAGCACTCCTCCACTTATCACTTCCGCTTTCAGATATTTTTTTTCTTTGGAAATTACTTTCATTTTTATCAATCCATCTTCAACTAAGATATAATTTCCAACCTTAATGTCAGAAATTATTTTCGGCCAATCAAGCTTGAATAATTTTCCTTCTATTTTCAATAGTTTTTCATCCACTGAAACATCCGAAACAAAAATTGTTTCTTTTTTCTTAATTGTAATTTCTTCTTCAACAACGGTTCTAATTCTTGGTCCCTGAAGATCGGCGATAATTCCAATCGGCAATTCCAACTCCGAACGAAGTTCTTTGATATAACCTATCAACTTGCCATTAGAATTATGATCGCCATGAGAAAAGTTTATCCTCGCCACATTCATTCCTGCTTTGATTAATTTTTTCAATTTTTCCTTAGTCCCAGTCGATGGTCCAATAGTTGCTACAATTTTAGTTCTTTTCATGATATTCCTTACGAATTACGAATCTATACGAATGTACGAATACGCAATTAAACATTTTAACAATTATACTTATATTCTAATTATATCATTAAATACTAAACAAAAACAGTCCCGAGAAATATTTGGGACTGTTTTGAAGATAGAAAATATACTAATTCTTATACATATCCTTCATTTGGAATAAGATATACCAACCGATGATTGCACCAATAATGCCACTAACAATCCCGTGAATAGAAATGATGCTTCCTACAAGACTTATGATACTAACATAAAAAAGCAATCGCCAAGATTTTTTGGTTCTTTTGAATAGCCCCGGCACCGCCATTAGCTCCATCACGATAGTGACTACAGCAATGGCCAGTGAAACAATCGCTCCAAATCCCCAACCAAATCCAAGCCCCAATCCTCCTATTATTGCAAACGGCGTAAGGAAAGCGGAAAGTCCCATCGCTGCTAGAATAAGCGGGAGAGCCATAATGGCAAAAATGATAATTAAATATGGCGACACAGTAGCGATAAATTCCTTAACTCCTTTTGGCAAAGCAAATGGAGCTTTTTTGACCATATATTCATCTAGCAGTGCTTCAAGTTGATTTATCCCACCCTTAAGATCAGCTTTCTCAGTCTTCGCCTGCTCCTCCTGCTTTTCACTTTTTTGTTCTTCCATATTTTTTTATTATTTAATTATTCCATACATTTTTCTATTTGATTTTTAACTTGAATTGGATTTTCTACATAAACCCAAATAAAATCTAGGCCTACTCCACTACCAGCCGTATCTACAATAATATTCCCAAAATTAAAAATTTTACCAATCAAGCCTTGCTTAATTCTAACAGAAGTTATATGTCTAAATGACGCCGCTTTAAAATCTTCAGAAATTATTCCGTATCTACTTACAATTCTTTTATCAGTTATCGCATATTTAGTAGATAATTTTTTCATTATTCCCCATACGCCAATCAACATCAATGGCGGAAAAAAAATAAAAATAAAAAAAATAAAATATCCAATATAACCAAGCCAAGAAGGCGTCCCCTCATAAATTACTTTTTCATCCTCTCTGAAATGTTTTTTTATTTCCCACATATTTTTTATTATTATTTATTTAAGCTTAACATTAAATCAAAAAATTGCAACTACATATTCATACCTCTCAGCGCCTTTATCCTTTCTTCAATTGGTGGGTGGGTCATAAACATTTTCATCATCTTTTTGCCCTTGAACGGATTAGCAATAAAAAGATGGGCGGTGGCGCGATTGGCGGCTTCGAGTGGCTCCGTATCTTGAGAAATTTTTTCCAAAGCTTTTGCCAAGCCTTCCGGATAGCGAGTGAGAAGCGCGCCATCGGCATCAGCCAAAAATTCACGCTTCCTTGAAATGGCTAATTGCATTAACATAGCTGCGATAGGCGCCAAAATAGAAAGGATAATTGCCACGATAATAAGAATCATTCGCAATTGTCCGCCCTCATTATTATCCCTAGATTTTCCTCCAAAAAAAGCCCAGTGACGAAACCAATCCGCCAAAAGCGTGACAAACCCCACAAGAATTACAATTACAGTTGAAAGCAAAATATCACGATTGCCAATATGCGACAATTCATGGGCAATCACGCCTTCAATTTCTGTTTTTTCTAGGCGGGAAATTATTCCAGTTGTGAGACAAATTACCCCGTGCTTTGGATCTCTCCCTGTGGCAAAAGCGTTTATCGCTGAGTCTTGAATGATATATATTTTTGGCACTGGCAGTCCCGCCGTAATGCAAAGATTTTCCACAAGATGATAAATCTGTGGATTGTCTTCATGCTTCAACTCCTTGGCACTACTCATTGCTAAAACTATTTTGTCACTCCACCAATAAGACGCAAAACTCATTACGACGGAAAAAATAACTGCTATGTATAAAATTGTGCTGTTACCCATCGCCCCCGCAAAAACATAACCCACCCCAATCACAAACACTAAAAAACCCGTAATATAAAGCCAAGTAAGTCGCGTATTTTTATCCGCTTGAGTATATAAAGTCATGAAGCATGAAGCATGAAGCATGAAACATTAAACATTTTTGTTATATGCTACATGTTGCATGTTATATGATGATTAGAATTCCACCTTCACATTTTCTTTTTCCTTCTCATCCATTTCAAAAAATTCGCGAGCGCTAAATTTGAGCATTCCGGCAATCATGTTGGTTGGAAAAACTTGCAATTTTGTGTTGAAGTCGCGCACATTGCCATTGTAGAATCGACGAGAAGCCATAATCTTGTCTTCAGTGTCAGTCAGTTCTCTTTGCAGTTCCAAAAAGTTTTGATTGGCTTTTAGTTCTGGATAATTTTCGCTGACTGCAAATAGAGATTTCAAAGTTCCGCTGAGCATATTTTCCGCCTCGGCTTTCTCTTGTGTTGTTCCAGCATTCATGGCGCGCGTTCTGGCTTCGGTCACTTTTTCAAAAACTTCTTTTTCATGCGCTGCATAACCTTTGACTGTGCTAATCAAGTTTGGAATCAAATCATAGCGTCTTTTGAGTTGCACCGAGATATCACTCCAAGCTTCGTCCACTCTATTTTTGAGGGTAATTAGCCCGTTATACATCGCGATTATCGCAATTGCAATCACAACAACAATTCCCAACAAAATTAATCCCGTAGTCATATTATTTAATATTAATAATTACATATATATATTATCATTTTTTCATTGCTATGTAAAACAGCAAAATTATGCTATAATTTAAGCATAAAAAACTTAAGTTAATTTTATGGACATTTTCAAACCCTATTACATTTTTCTGATCCCGATGTTTGTTGGAGGAGTAGTACAAATAATAAAATTTATTGTTTATTCAATGAAGCACGGCTGGAATATCCAATACGCTATGACGCACGGTCATATGCCCAGCGCTCACACTGGTTTCATTATGTCACTGGTCACTTCTGTCGGCTACTATGAAGGCATCGACTCTGGCGCTTTCGCCGTCGCTGTGGCTCTCGCCATTATCGTAGTTGATGACGCCGCCAGACTTCGTATGTATATGGGCGATCAAGGTCGCTATCTCAATATGCTTATTCGCCAACTAAATATCAACGATGATCAATTTCCGAGGTTGCATGAAAGAATGGGCCACCGAATTTCCGAAGTAATTGTCGGCGGAATCTTGGGCGTAATTTTTACACTAATTCTTGCAAGACTTCTTTCTTAGTGTCATTGCGAGCAAAGCGAAGCAATCTCGAGATTGCCACAGTCGCTACGCTCCTTCGCAATGACAAATAAACTTTCATCTTAAGTTTTCCAACTCTTCCAAAATCACCTGCTTCTCATTCCAAGGAATTCTTTGCGCGCCAATCGCCATCACTTCTTCCGCGCCTTTTCCGGTGATGACAAAAATATCTCCCGGCTTTGCAAGTTGCAAGGCCTTTTTGATTGCCTCGCGACGATCTAATATTCTCCAGCAATTAATTCCTTCCGTAAATTTAGTTTTATTTTTTGAATTTTGGTCATTGGAATTTATTTGGAAATTGGAAATTGGAAATTGGAAATTTGGAAACTCTCCACTAACATTAAACCCTACTACCCCGCTAAAAACTTCATTTATTATATCAACTGGATTCTCTCCGTATGGATCTTCGTTAGTGACGATTATATAATCCGCAAAACGTGAAACAATCTCCCCCATTATTGGCCGTTTTCCACGATCTCTTTCTCCACAAGAGCCAAAAACTGAAATAATTCTCCCTTTGGACATCGAATGTCCATTGTGGACATTCGATGTCCACAATTCTGAAATAAGCTCATACACTTTTTCCAAACTATCCGGCGTCACCGCATAATCAATGATAATTTCAATGCCTCGGTCATTTGGCACTTTTTCCATTCTGCCAGGCACGCCCTGAATTTTTTCCAAAGCATTTTTTATAATATCATTTGAAATTCCATATACAAATCCCACACAACTCGCCGCCAACGCATTTTCAACATTAAACAATCCCAGCATTTGTATTTTGTATTTAGTATCCAATATTTGGTATAAAGAATGATCAATTTCTAGTTTGATATTTTTGGCTATTATATTTTTTAATTTTGAATTTTGAATTTTATTTGGAATTTGTAATTTTGAATTTGTAATTTCTGTGCCGTATCCAAAAATATTCTCCGCTCCACAATTCAAAAACTCCTCTGCTTTTTCCATATCCAAATTCACCACCGCATTTTTTGCATTTTTAAATAATTTCAATTTCGCCTGACGATATTCTTCAATCGTTTTATGATAATCCAAATGTTCCCGCGTCACATTAGTAATCACAGCCGTATCATAGTAAATTCCCCAAGTACGAAATTGATCCAGTGAATGGGAAGAAGTTTCTAAAACTAAATATTCACAATTAGCTTTAACTGCATCCGCGATAAATTTTTGCACTTGAAAACTAGAAAGAGTCGTGAATTTTGTCGCATTCACCCACTCTTTTTTATCTAATTTAAAATTTATCGTTGAAGCCATCGCCACACGCGCCCCTGACTCTTCCAAAATCTTTGTGATCATCTGCACTGTGGTAGTTTTTCCATTCGTTCCAGTGACACCAATTATTTTGATATTTTTTGACGGCCAACCATACATAAAATTTGCCAAGATAGCTTGGAAAAGATGATAGATGTTTTTGATAGATTGTGGAATCAATTTCTTCATAGAAAATTTTTATTTTTTAATTCTAAATTTTTATTGAATTTTTATTATAAAAATTTTTAATATTAAAAATTGATTAAAAATTAAAAACTTAAAATTAAAAATTGAGCAACAGTAATCATCCAATGCAACTCTTCACTTTCTGAATAATTCTATATACCCAATATTTCACAGGACTAATCACTATATCATAACTCCCCGGAAATTCAACTGGCTTGGTGCTCGGTGAAAACCCCAATTTAAACCTCGTTATTCCTTTCCATTTATTTGTAATTCGTACATTCGTACTTGATTCGTAATTCGTAGAGATCCCCCCAAAATCATATTTCTCGCATCCAGCTTTTTTTGCATCCTGAATCTGTCTCCATTGTAATAAATATGGCGCCATCAAATTTTTATACTTATCATCAGACGCCCCATGAAGATAAGTGGCCGTGTCGCCGTAAAATAAAATAATATTAGCCGCGATAATCTTCCCGCCTCGCGTCGACGAGCGATCGTCTTCGCGAGTCGAGGCGGGATTTTCGTATTCAGCCACATATAATTTTATAATATCTTTCGGAATAATTTCCAACATCTTTCGATAATAATTTTCGTCATGAGTAACAATCCCCTGCCGTTCAGACATTATTTTCGTCAGCCTCAAAAATTCTTCGACATCATTTTTTTTATTATTCGTACATTCGTATAAATTCGTAATTCGTAGAGAAATACCTTTCTTCTCCGCCAATTTAATATTATACCGTGTCTTACTTTTCATCCCCGCCAAAATCTCCTCTTCACTTTTTGAAATATCCATTATCAAAGTTTCCTTCGGTTGCATATCATGCGGAGCATGCGCGATGGACATCAAATGTCCATTATGGACATTTGATGTCCACTTCTTAATTTCTTCTAAAATCTCCTCATTCTCCGGCTCAATCCGAATCCAGCCCGCCTTTTCCTTTTTCGCTAATTTAATTAATTCCTGTATGTCATGCTGAACTTGTTTCAGTATCTCTTTTTTAGATCCTGAAATAAATTTAGGATGACAAAACACGGGTCCGCGTGGTATATAAAAATACTTCCCAACAATTGGAAGCTTGTGTTCAATTATACTAGCAGAAAATTCAACAACCCCCTCTCCTTTATAAGGAGAAGATTGCCTGCCTGCCAAAGAGGCAGGGGGTGAGGTAACGCAAAAGGTCTTTCGCCCCACCGCTTCCTGAAATTTCCGCCATTCATTTGATTGTAAAAAGTCTTTTTTATTTTCCATAAATTCGTACATTCGTATTAATTCGTATTTCGTAAGGATCCTAACTTTCGCAAAGCCATCTTCACTCTTTGTCCCACATCTTTCACATCCAATGGAACAATTTTCAAAGCGTCGCGGGCTTCAGAATTTGTATATCCCATCATAATTAGCGCTTCTATAGCATCAACATCAACTGTCGCTTCTTCTTTATCGCCAACCGAAATATCTGCCACTTTATTTTGCAGTTCTAAAATAACCCTCTCGGCGGTTTTTTTGCCGATACCAGAAACTTTCGTGAGAATAGATGGGTCTTCGTTGAGAATAGCAGTCTTGATTGTTTTAGGCGTGGCAATCGAAAGAATTCCCATCCCAGCTTTTGGACCAATGCCAGAAATTGAAATCAAAAGTTCAAACATTTCCAATTCTTCGCTCGTCAAAAAACCATACAGTGCCAAAGTGTCTTCTCGCACATAAGTGTGGATAAACAAACTCACCTCCGGCATTCCCGCCACTTTCCCAAAAGTATAAGCTGACAAAAATACTTTATACCCAATGTTATTCACATCCACCACCGCATAGTTACTTTTGAGATATTCAATTTTCCCCGTTAGTTTTGCAATCATACTATTATCTTACCATTTAACTCAACTCTTGCCAAAACTTCTATCCTATGATAGAAATATATAAGTAATTAAATGCAAAATACGGAATACGGAATACGAAACTAATCGCAAATTATGTTTCATGTTTCATGTTTCATGTTTCATAACTTATGCCAATCATCAAAGCCGCTAAGAAATACATGCGGGTGACTAAAAGAAAAACTCTCAAGAATAATAAAATTAAGGGGCAATTTAAAAGTGCGATAAAAAATACGAAAACAGCCCTCACAAAAGGCGAAATTGACAAAGCCCAAGAATATTTGAAAAAATCAATTCAAGCTTTGGACAAAGCCGTCCAAAAGAAAGTCCTCACCAAAAACGGAGCCGCCCGCATGAAATCCAGACTAAATAAGCAAGTCAAAACTCTCGCGACAGCCAAGAAATAATTACACTCAAAAAAAACACTCCTCAAAAAGGAGTGTTTTATTTTTTGTATTTTTTATTTTTTATTAAGTTCGTAGATTCGAATCTTATTCGTAGATTCGCATCGGTTACAATTCCACTACAAACTTATCCAACGCCAACTTAATTTCAATTTTTCCAGTTTTGACCGCCCTATCAATTTCTCCCAATTTTTTATAAATCTTTTTTAATTTTTCAAAAGAAAAATTTCGCATTTGCGCGATTGTTTTCTTGACTACAAACGGATGAAGCTTTGTCATACGAGCAATATCATATTCGGCTCGCATTCCTTTTTCGTATAAATCTGCGATTTTTAGCATATTGCGAAATTGATAAAAAAACATACTCATCAAATAAAACGGGTCATCACCTTTTTGCAGATGCTCATGAAAAAGTTTCAAAGCTTGTTTTTTATCATTAGCGCCAATCGCATCTACTAAACAAAAAATATTGTTATTTAGATTAGCTTTTACCAATAAATCTACATTCTTTTCACTGATCATTTCATTATCAGCATAAGCAATCAATTTTTGAATTTCATTGTAAAGCAAAAATATATCCTCTCCGCAATAAGCGATAAGCCTTGCCAGCGCTAATTTGGAAATTTTTGCTTCTAGATTTATTTCTTTTATTATTTTCAATACCCAAGCTTCTAATTTTACCCCAACTAATTTTTCAAAATTTTGACTTTTTATTCCACTTTCTTTTGAAATAAAAAATTTATACAAAGCATTGTTTTTTTTCGGCGCTGTTCCTTCCCAAAAAATAATTACTCCGTCAGAATCCTGACTAAGATTTTTTTTCTTTTTTAAAAATTCCAATATTTTTTTCTGCTCATCGATAAGCCCATTAGAAATAAGATTTTTGACAATTATTAGTCGCTTAGTTGCCAACAAATTTGGCGTATTGGAAGTATTGATTATATTTTTTGTTATATCCTTGCTCGCCAAGGATTCGACATAGTCAAAAACTGACAAGCCAGAGCCGGACTTGTCAGAAAACATAAACTTATTTTTTATTTCGCTAATTTTTTGGCTACTCCTAAAAGAGTCTGCGCCAAATAGAAAAATAATCATATGTCATTGTTTTATGAAGCTGGTTCCCACCTAAGTGTTTGCCCTGGTTCCAAAATTTCTACCCAAATTTGCCCTGGCACAAATTTTATCTCCGCTCCAGAATTATCATAAAAAGTCAATTTACTTTCCAATTTTGCTTTATTTTTTTTCCATGTTCCCTCCACTTCTTTGCCATTGAAATAATATTTGGCCGGACCGCTATCCGATTCGTCATACCACGGATCACCAATTTCTACATTATTATACCGACCACTGATACTTTCTTTGCCAGTATTTTTTATCGCTTCCACTCCTTCCCATGGACTCTGTAGTCCTAAGGCTTTATAATCTTTAGAATTAACAATCTGTTCGGATTTAGCAAACATCACCACCACATTTTTTGGAGAAAGTCTTTGACTATTGTTTCGATCAGTATCATTTTTTTCTCCCCAAGTACGCAAATAGGCATTGGAATTTTTATCATATTCATATTCGGCGTCATACGGTTTGGCAAAAGCTACCCGAAGTTTTCCGCCACTAGGCCTTTGATCCATCGGCGCTTCTTCTTGATGAGCATAACCGGAAAAATTGCTTTCCATTCGAAGATTGAGATTCTTCATAGCTTCCAAGATTTTTTCACCCGTGATATGACCAGAATCTTCCATCCGCATCACAGGATCACTTTGCCAATTCCATCTATCGCAATAACTGGTTGTCATACAATCTATTCTGTCGATTATATTTTTGTTTAAAAGATCCAGCGCAAAATGCGATCCTCCCCAGTGAACAAAAAAAGCATCCAGTCCGCCCGCCAAAGCAATGTGATCATGGCGAGCACTCCTGATCGCTCCAACTTCCTTAGGAATATTGCAAATATAAACTCCTAAAAGGCGCGTATTAGATGAAGTGTAAGCAGGAAGTTCGATTACCATATCCGCCTCGGAAAACCCCGCTGCCGGTCGCGCTTGCACATCTGACGGTTGCATCACTGCTACGGGACGGCGATTCCAATTATCACAAGAAAGTCCAGAAATTGGACTCACGGGTCCAGTGTTGATTGGTCCGGAACTTTGTTGAGGTTTGTTCAAATCGATTTGCTTAACATTAGATTTTGGTTTTTTAAATAAATAAAATCCTCCCGCTACGATTGCTATTGCAACAATTGCAATAATTATTTTTTGTGATTTACTCATGTTTATGTTTTACGAAATACGAAACATTTTTATTTTTTCGTATTTAGTTTTTTTAGTATTTAGTAAAGAATTATTTTTGACACTTCTTACAAATAAACACACTTCTTTGCCCTAATGTTTCTCTTTGAATTATTGTACCACATTTTTTGCACTTTTGTCTTTCCCGATTATACACAGCTAAAACTTTCTGAAAATTCCCCGGTGCGCCCGAAGTATCGCGATAATCCGAGTCCGAAGTTCCCCGCATTTTCACGGCTTTTTTTAGAATTTTTATCGTGGCATCATAAATTTTCTGCAAATCTTTTTTAGAAATTGATTTTATAGTTCTCTCCGGCAAAATTCCTGCTTCAAAAATTATTTCGCTTCTGTATATATTTCCAATTCCGGAAATTATATTTTGATCCATAAGAACAATTCCAATTTTCGCCTTAGGCTTTTTTTCCAAAATTTCTTGAAATTTTTGGAAAGTAAGTTTAGGATCCAGCGCATCAATTCCCAAATTTTTTATTTCTTTCAAATTATTTATTTTTTCCGTCGAGTCCAAAACAATTTTCGCAAATTTTCTAAGATCCGAAAATTCAATTGTTTTTCCAGATTTAAGAAAAAATTTATGTCTTATATACTGATTAACCTTATCCTCAAAATAATTTTGTTTTTCATTAGAGGTTCGACCTCTTTTGGTCGTTTTGGTCGAGAGAGGTCGAACCTCTTTTTTTGGCTTGATCAATAAGTGTCCAGTCATTTTGAGATGAATATACAAAGTTTTATTTCCTGATAAATCTATAAAAATATTCTTTCCAATTCTCCGCACGCCCAGAATTTTCCGGCCCGATATTTCCTTTTTAAAAATGTTGATATTTTTATTCTTTATTGCTTTTCCCCACTCACTCCAAAAAGAAACGATCGTATCACCCTTTATTTTTTTATTCAAATCAGACACTACAGTTTCTACCTCGGGAAGCTCTGGCATAAAAAATTAACTACATTATGATTTACTCAATAATAAGATTCTAACATAATCCGATTTTTCTGTCAGTTTTTCTGCATTTGACAAATTCGCCTAAGTATACTATAGTATTTTATTGTTCCTTGAAAACTGAATAAACAACTCTCCTTTTCCATTTACTTCTTATTTCTGGGAACAATCCTTGATTTAAGTAATCAATGGAAATTAACTTTCTACAAACTACAAACACTATCTTTATGGAGGGGTGGAATGAAAAAAACAGTATCGATTATTTTTTTGCTCATGCTCTTTGGTTTTGGTTTTGTCAAATTCCATTCCTCCGTATCGGCTTTAGAAACGGAAACGCAGGATGATTGCCAAACGCTTCATCTCTGCCAAACAGTATTTGAAAAATATCGAGAGGTAATCGATCTATCTCTCAAGACCAATACTAATATTCTCTTGTTGGCAGCGAGAGACTTTGGTCAAATGGCAGAAGGCTACGGTGCCTTTGATACACAAGGGCAATATTTCCTTCTTATCTCAATCCGTTTGAAAAAGCGGGTCGTTGAAATGGAAGGAGGCACTCTTTCCAATGAAGTTTATGAGACTTATAACAGTATCTTCATCGACCTTTCCGAAAAACTGGAAGCTTGTAATATGAAGCTTCCTGAAATTTAATTCTTCTTAGTTCTTTACGAATAACCGCCCGGTTTGCATCACAAATGCGAACTGGGCGTTTTTTTATTCAAAAAAATTTATATTTCTCCCCAATTATCCCCCACTTTCACATCCACCACCAAAGGAACTTTAAGTGGATAAACTTTTTCCATAATCTCTTTAATTTTCTTAGCAACTTCTTCTGCAAGATCTTCTTTAACTTCCAAAATTATTTCATCATGCACTTGCAATATCATTCGTACATTCATATTTAATTCGCCCGCCTCGACTCGCGTAGACGACAATTCGTCGACGCGAGGCTGGTAATTCGTAGAGACTGCCAGCATGGCCAGTTTCACAATATCCGCCGACATTCCTTGAATCGGCATATTGATCGCCATTCGCTCGGCTGAGTTTTGCACCATAAAATTTGGCGAATTTATTTCTGGGATATAACGGCGGCGTCCCATTTCGGTTTCTACATAGCCATTGATTTTGGCAAATTCCTTGGTTGATTTCATATACTGCGCCACGCCAGTAAATTTTTCAAAATAAGCATCGATAAATTTTTTGGCGTCATCTCTGGAAATTCCCGCGGAAGCTGAAAATCCAAAAACGCTCATTCCATAAATCACTCCAAAATTCAAAGCTTTGGCGGAACTTCGCATTTTCTGTGTCACTTGCGACAGCGGAACTTTGTTGATTTCTGAAGCGGTAGCAGTGTGAATGTCATGTCCGGCATGAAAAAGTTCAATCATTTTTTTGTCGCCACTTACATGCGCGACAGCGCGAAGATCAATTTGCGAATAGTCAGCGCTCACTAATTTATAACCTTCTTCCACTTCAAAAGCCACGCGCAAAAGTTGTCCAAGATCAGTTCTGATTGGAATATTTTGCAAATTCGGTTCGGAAGAAGACAAGCGCCCCGTTGCTGTTACTGCTTGATTGAATGAAGTATGAATTCTGGAATTTTTATCTACAAGTAACGGCAAGGCATCCAGATAGGTAGTTTTCAACTTGAAAATTTCGCGATACTCTTCAATTTTCTCGGCAATTTTATATTCCCCCTTTATTTTTTGCAGTTCCGCTGACGCAGTGGAATATCCAGTTTTTCCTTTTTTGATATTATCTGTTGAAATTTTTAATTTTTCAAAAAGAATTTCCGCTAACTGCTTGGGAGAATTGATATTGAATTCCATTCCAGCCAATTCATAAATATTTTTTTCTAAATTTTTTATTCTGGCATTTATTTTTTCCACAATACCCTTGAAAATAATCGTATTGAGTTTCACTCCATAAATTTCCATCTCTGCCAAAACTTTGATCAGTGGCAATTCAATTTTATCCAATACGCTTTTCAAATTATTTCCCTCTTTTTGTTCTTGGCTGATTTTTGCAATTTTATCAGAAAAAATATTTTCTAGCTTGAAAATATAATCCGCTGTTTTGCATTCTTTATTGGCAATTTCTTCCGGTGTTTCCATATCTAATCCCAATTGACCTTTCTTTTTTTCGGAAAATATTTCCTCGCCTAATTGCTCTAAAACCAATCTGGCAAAATCTTGTTTTCCGCCCGGATTTAGCACATAAGCCGAAAGCATTATGTCAGATATTTCGCCTTTCAGTTCAATATTATTTTCTTTAAATATTTTTATAATACTTTTCAAATCATATCCTATCTTTCCAATATTTTTATTTTCCAAAACCTTCTTGATCATTGATCTTTGATTGTTGTCTATTGTTATATATCCTGCTCGTCCGGCTTTCCAAGAAAAAGCCACGCCTTTAACCATTACCCCCTCGCCCGTACTCGGGAGAGGGTTGGGGAGAGGGCTTGTCTTAATCGTAATCGCAATTTCCTTTTGCTTATTAAGTTCTTCAAAAAATTCTTCTGATTTGTCCTCTGTAATTAATTCATATTTAAAATCTTTTACCCCGTTAAATACGCCTTTGGCGTCCTCGCTTTGCGAGGATTTAACGGGGTGAATCCCTTGACTCCCTGGAATGCGTTTTATAAGTGAGTAAAAATTTAGCTCTTGAAATAATTTTACTAATTTTTCTCGATCAAACTCATGGGTTTTAGCTTCTTCTAAATTTAACTCTACTGGAACATCGGTGCGAATTGTTGCCAAACTCTTGCTCTGAATCGCTTGCATTTTGTCCCGTTCTAATTTTTCACGAAGCGCACCCTTAATTTCATTTAGATTTTTATAAACTCCTTCCAAGGTTTCATATTTTTGCAATAATTCCGTGGCGGTTTTTTCTCCAATACCTTTGACGCCCAAAATATTATCCGATGGATCACCGCGCAGGCCTTTGTAATCAATAATTTGATTGGGCTTTAATCCATACCGTTCAAAAACTTTCGCCTCATTGTACATCACTGAATCCGTGAGCCCTCTCCGCATTGTGTACACTTGAGTTTTTTCGCTCACAAGTTGCACCGTATCCAAGTCCCCCGTCACAATTATATTTTCAATATCCTCTTGGACATCCAATGTCTTTTGGTCGCTATGGTCGAGAGACATCGGATGTCTTGAACCACTCATTTCTTCACTTTTTCTAATCATTGTTCCAATCACATCATCCGCTTCGAACCCAGCCTTTTCATAAATTGGAATCCCCATCGCCCGCACCACTTCTTTTACTCGTTCAATTTGCGCATACAGTTCATCCGGCGCTTTTGTTCGTGTCGCCTTATATTCCTTATATTCCTCATGGCGAAAAGTTGGCCCAGCTAAATCAAAGGTTGCTAAAATATAGTCCGGTTGAAATTTGGCAATAACACTTAACATTGTGGAAGCAAAACCATATACCGCGTTGACCAATTCTCCACTTTTAGTGGTGAGTGGAGGAAGCGCATGGTATGACCTATGAATGATCGCGTTGCCGTCAATTAGGATAAGTTTTTTTGGTTTGTTTGACATATCTCTAGTATATTACAAAAAACACAAAAAAAACAGCCACCGGGTATTTACCTAGTGGCTTGATTTTAATTTCGATTGTTGTTTATTTGCGACTAAACAATTCGCAAAGACAAATCCGCTAATTGTTGAGCGCAAAGCTGAAGATAAAGTGCCGACCCAGCCATATGCAATATGCTCTGTTGATAGCTAACATAAAGCTCTGGATCAACTGTTTCAAATGAAAATGGTTTCAAGTCATTTGTTAAACTCATAGAAAGACACAGATCGCCACCATCCAGAAATCGGAATTCATTCGTCACAGCAGTGTTTTTCATATTTCCATTGCGCCATTGTGGCGGATATTTAACAAATTTTCCTTGTTGATCACAATTAAAATGTATCAACTTAGCGATAATACTCAACTCAGTTTTTTTCGTTTTATATTTTCCAATTTTAACAGGAAGAATTTCAGACTCATTTTCTGCAACATAAGAATCCGTAAGCCTTTTCGAAAAATCTTTTATATTATCCCACTGAAATTCCGGACAATCCCGTGGTAGATTTTGATACACCTCAAGAAAATTTATTTTTTTTGAATTAAGCTCTGCCTGCTTTTTGGGCAATGGAATAATGCATTCGATTGAATGTAAAAATTCTATTATATAATGCCCCTCATCCTGGCACATCTCCTCAAGAAGCTTCGTACCATTTACATGCGCTTGTCCCGAGTTGTTGGATTTAATTTTCATACCAAAACAATCTCCAAATCGTCTCACTTCAAGCACAGCATTACTCACTGGCAAAAATATCTTCGCTGAATTATCCGTACCGGAAACAATTTGATCATAGACTTTTTTCGCATCAAATTGTTCCTTAAAGATCAAAAATCCATCTAGGGTTTTTTCAGAAAGCTTCCCCTCCTTCACTTCATTCATAGCCCATCGCTTCATATAATCAGAAGCTATCACATTTATGTGCCTTTCAAAATCTTCCAGCCCATTTTTCGAATGCTTTGAAAAAACATTCGTAAGTAAAAACGGGTACTCCATCCAATGGAATGCAAGTCTAACCCCATGAACAGGAAGACCACTAGCCCATGCACCGGATTTTTTCAAAAAATAATCTCTTTCCATGATATACCTCTATTCATTTTAAAGGACAATGATAGTTCGCGAGAACTATTCTATCGGTCGCCCGACAGGATAAAACAGGCCGATCCCATCTTACCGCCCAACATGCGTTTTTCAACCCATGCTGAAAGTAAATAGGAAAGTATTGTAGTCTATCATAAATCTAATTTATGTAAAGGACTCTAAAATCAAAAGGCAGGCGTCGAAAATTCGACCCTGCCTATTTTTTTGTTTCAAAAATAGTTTTATTTCCCCATCAATTCCATATTATAAATCACCACATCATCAACTGGCTGATCATTGGAAGCGGTTTTCACATTTTCGATTTTTAGAGCGACATCTATTCCGGAAATTACTTTTCCAAAAACCGTGTAGCTGGGTGGAAGTTGGGCGCCGAGGCTGGCGGTGACGATGAAAAATTGAGAGCCATTAGTGTTTGGACCGGAGTTGGCCATTGCAAGAGTTCCTTGCAAATATTTTTCTTTGCCCGTGAGCTCGTCTTTGAATTTGTATCCTGGCCCACCGGTTCCCCACATTGATTTTTGCGAATCATCTTTAGAAAGTGGGTCCCCTCCCTGAATCATAAAACCTTTGATCACTCGGTGAAATTTTGTGCCATCATAAAATCCTTTTTTCGCTAGATCAGAAAAATTTTTAGCAGTTTTTGGCGCACTATCGAAAGATAGTTCTACTTTAATGTCGCCAAGACTTGTTTTTATCAAGGCAAATTGTGTTTTTTGTTCATTCATATTATTTTCATTTAAGGCGTTAGTTAATTTTTCATTTTCCTTGTTCACTGCATTTTGAATATCCTCCCCCGCTTTTTTATTCAAATCCACCATCCCAGAAATGTGTCCGCCTGGGTCAGAAATTGGGTTTGGGATTGTGTCTTTTTTTTGCGAGCAAGCAGACAAAACTGTAATTAAAAATATGCTCATTATTAATACTGCTGTTTTTTTCATAGTTTTATTTTACTAGTTTTACTAAATACTAAATAAACTAAATACTAAAAAATTTTTAAACTTGATCTTCGTACTTTCGTATTTAGCTTATTTCGTATTTCGTAAAATTTAGTATTTAGTAAAAGTTATTTTCCTTTCATCCTCCTCCAGCCATTTAAATTTTATCCAAATCGCATCAGCTGGAATTATTTCTTTTATTCTATCTGCCCATTCTATTATAATAATATTTTTTGATCCGCCAGCTGGCGGAGACAATATTTCTTCCCAGCCTAAATTCAAAATATCCTGCGCCTCTACTCTATAAGCATCAAAATGATAGACTTTCTCGATAGCCAAAGGTTCGACCTTAGGAATTTTAAAGGTCGAACCTTTGGACAAGCAGTATTCTTTCATAATAAGAAAGGTCGGACTCGTATATGGTCCTTCGATTTTCAAACCTTTTAAAAGCCCTTGAGTAAAAGTAGTTTTCCCCGCGCCCAGTTCACCGTCCAAACAGATGACCAAAGCTTTTCGAAGCTCAACCTCTTTTGGTTGTTTTGGTCGAGAGAGGTTGAGCTTCTTGGTTGCTAAAATTTCCTCAGCCAAAAGCTCGCCTAGTTTTTGCGTTTGCTTGGAATTGATTGTAGTGAAACTTTTCATAGTTTTATTCTAACTGGAATTTAGGAAAATTAAAAGCGGTCGATGTTAAATAACACATCGACCGCTACTAGCTAAAAAGTTTATCGGCTAGTTTTCAGAATTAGGCCCGTGAAGTTCTTCGAATTTCATAGTAAACACCTCATCATGCGTGAAATTATTACGCATAAATTCCGCCACTTTTTTAAATATATGTGGCGTTATTTCGTCACCTTCAAACTCCTTGAATCTAGGATCGTTTGTTGTTTTAAACGCTCCTATAACTTTTTTCACTTCCCGACAAGAAGGAGACAAAAGAAATTTTTTCACACCCCTTTCAAAATCATCCCAGTCCGAACAAAAATGATTTTTCCTCAACGCTTCCAAGATGTAGATTTTTTTCTCTTCCTCTTTTCTGCCCATTTTTTGCTCCTTTTTAAGTTGAAGTGAACAACAAAGAACTACGCCTAAAAAGAATTTACTCCGAAATTACCCTATTTGTCAAGCATTGACAATACATTTTTCAAATGCTACTTTATTAGACTAACTTAATCAATAAACTTTTATGTCTTTAGAGCCCCAAGAACAATTCAAAAAATTTCTGGAAAATTCCAAAGAGGTTCTAATTCTCATTCCAGAAAATCCTTCGGCGGATGCCGTTGGCAGTGCTTGGGCGCTTTATTATTTCTTGGAAAAATTAAATATCCTTCCAACTATCGCTTTTGGAAATGGCTTATCAGAAAAATTCAATTTTCTCCCGCGACCCGACAATATTTTGCAAGAAATTTCCGGCGCGCGTGATTTTGTTCTTTCTTTCAATACTGCCCAAAATAAAATTATGCGAGTGCGTCAAGAAGAAAAAGGCGATATTTTCAATATTCTAGTGACGCCGGAAAAAGGCTCCATCGACCCCCGCGATTTTTCTTTTATCCTCGCCAAATTCAAATATGATTTAGTGATCGTAATTGATTCGCCTGATTTGGAAAAACTGGGTCGGCTTTATTTGGAAAATACGGATTTGTTTTTTGAAGTGCCAGTTGTGAACATTGATCACAAAAGTGACAACGACAACTTCGGACAAATCAATTTGACTGATATCACTGCTTCTTCTTCCTGCGAAATCTTAACTCAAACTTTTGAAAATATTTACCCTGAACTTATCGACAAAAAAATTGCCACCTGTCTTTTAGCTGGACTAATCGGCGCCACAGATAGTTTTCAGAAAAAAAATACCACCCCGAAAGCCCTTTTAGCTTCGGCTAATCTTATGAACAAAGGCGCTGATCAGCAAGAAATTATCCGCTGGATGTATAAAACTCAACCACTACATATTTTGAAACTGTGGGGCCGAACAATGGCGAAAATAAATTGGGATGAAGAAAGTAAACTTATCTGGTCAGCGTTAAGCGTGGAAGATTTCGTCCAAAGTCGCTCAAATTTTGAAGATCTTCCGCTTATCATTTCAAAATTGGAAGAGAATTTCAGTGAAGGCCAAATTTTTATGGCCGTCTATAATGACACGCCCCAAAGTTCAAAGGCGCTTATTAAATTTTCTAATCCAGAAACAGCCAAAAAAATGCTTTCCGTTTTTCCAGAAAGTTCAAAGCGAGGATTTTTGGAAATTAGCTTGGAAAATCCAAACTTAAATGAAGTTGGAAAAATAATTTTAGAAAAAATAAAAAGCCTGCTGGTAAAATAAATTCTCACACTCTGTCATTGCGAGCATAGCGAAGCAATCTCATTTGTCGTGGTTAAGACTAAGATTGCAACGATCCTTACCTACCTTGCCAGCAGACGAATACTTTCTTATAATGACAGTTTTTACATCATCCGCTTTAAGTGGATTTTTTTATTTACCATATTTGTGGTAAAATAACATTGTCTTATTTTTTGTATTTTTGTAATTATTTTGTAATTTTGTAGTATGATAAAAATTCTCAAACCAAAAATTCAAACAAAAAAATCCACTGATATCCCCGAAGAAAATAAAACTGCCAAAATTCTTTCCAAATTCCGCAAAGAGGAAGAGGAGGAAATGGCTTCGGCTTTGGCTGGCAAACTCAATCTTCCTTATGTAGATACCAATCTTATCCCCATTGGAAAAGAAGCCATCGGACTTTTGCCGGAAGAAGATGCTAGAAAATTCAAACTTATCGCCATTCACCGCGCCGGAAAAGTTGTCACTCTCATTTCTTCTGATCCACAAAATGAAGCGACCAAAAATTTCATAGAAAAATTGAAAACTGAAAACGGCTGGCAGATAAAACTTTTTGTAGTTTCTACTTCAAATTTCAACCATGTCTTGGAAAAATATAAGCAGATTGTTTTTGTGGATATTCTTGACCAAATGAGCTTAAGTCTTAGTGGAGAAGAATTGGAAAAATTCGAAGAAGAAATGAAAGATTTGATCACTTTGAAAAATCGCATCAAGGAATTACCCACTACGCAAGTTTTGAATATTATGTTGGCTGGCGCTTATAAACTTGGTGCTAGCGATGTGCACATTGAACCGCAAGAAAAAGAAATTCGCCTGCGCTACCGTATTGACGGCACCTTGCAAGATGTGGCCTTTTTGCCCCTTAATGTTTTTCATACTATCATTTCCCGCATAAAATTGATGTCCGGTATGAAACTCAATCTTCGCGATATCGCCCAAGATGGAACTTTTGAAATAAATTTAAGCGACAAAAAAATCGAATTGCGTGTTTCAGTAATTCCAGGAAATTTCGGAGAATCAGTAGTAATGCGGTTACTTGATCCGGATTCGATCAAAGTGAGTGTGGAAAATCTCGGCCTCCAAGGCTTGGCTTATGAAACTATTCAAAATCAAATGCAAGCACCCAATGGAATGATTCTTAACACTGGACCAACTGGCTCGGGAAAAACTACTACACTTTATTCAATTATAAATAAACTCAACACGCCTGATAAAAAAATTATCACCATTGAAGATCCAATTGAATATGAATTATCCGGCATTTCTCAAACTCAAATAGAAAAAGAACGAGGTTACACTTTCGCCCAAGGACTCCGCGCCATCGTTCGTCAAGATCCGGATGTAATTTTGGTAGGTGAAATTCGCGATGACGAAACGGCTGACATTGCTGTCAATTCTGCTCTCACGGGGCATTTAGTTTTATCCTCACTCCACACTAATAATGCTGTTGGTACCATTCCCCGATTAGTCGAACTTGGGGTAAAGCCAACTTTGATGTCTCCCGCTATAAACGCCATTATCGGACAAAGATTGGTGCGCAAACTTTGTGATTGCAAGGAAAGTTATGTGCCCGCCAAAGAATCTATTGAATCCATTCAAAAAATCCTGTCTATTATCTCGCCCAAAGCCAAAGTGGAAATTCCTAAAAATATTGAAAAATTATACCGCCCAAAAGGTTGTCCCAAATGCAACGGCTTGGGATACAAGGGACGAATGGGAATTTTTGAAGTACTCACCATCAATGAAGATATTGAAAAATTAATTTTAGGACTCGCTGGTGAAACAGAATTAGCCATGGCCGCTTTGGAGTCAGGAATGATTACAATGCTTCAAGATGGAATTTTGAAAGCAGTCGCCGGTGTCACTTCTATTGATGAAGTGGAAGAAGCTACGGGACAAGGAGAATTTTTGGAAGGTATTTATGAAAAACTGATGTCACAAACTTTAGGCAAAAAAATTCTCATTGAAAATAGTCAATATTTATCCGCCAAAGAAAATTTAACTGATTTTAAAAAATTAGAAGAAGTCGTGCGCGCTTCCAAAACAAATGAAATTAATAAAATTATTTTTTCCGCCGCCATTCTTCTTAATGTCGGAGATATTCACATTGAACCGGAAAAAGATGATGTCAAAATTCGTTTCCGCATTGATGGAATTTTGCAAAGCGTAGTAACTATTCCTCTCAATGAATATCCGGCGCTTTTGGGCGAGATAAAAATTCTTTCTGGCGTGAAAACTGAAGTGCGCACAGGCGTGATCGACAGCCGTTTTAGTATTAGCTTTGATGATGCAATAGAAATTGCCGAAAAAAATATTGATGTGCGTGTTTCTATTATCTTGGGTGGTTACGGCGAAACAGTTGTAATGCGACTTCTGCGTGGATCATCAATGGAGCTGGATCTCACTAAGCTTGGCATCAGAAAAGAAAATTTAGAAAAAATAATGAATGAAGTCAAAAAACCTAATGGGGTGATTTTGAATACTGGTCCAACTGGCAGTGGAAAAACCACTACGCTTTATAGCGTCCTTAGTCTTCTCAATAAACCAGAAGTGAAAATAATTACCGTGGAAGATCCAATCGAATACCAACTCCAGGGAATTTTGCAAACTCCAGTAAACGACAAAGAAGGTTATACTTTCGCCACGGCACTTCGCGCTCTGCTTCGCCAAAATCCAGACATTATGATGATTGGTGAAATTCGCGATGACGAAACTGCGCAGGTAGCCGTGCAAGCTTCACTTACGGGACATCTAGTGCTTTCGACAATCCACACCAACAATGCCGCCGGCGCCGTAGCGCGAATGATCAATATGGGCGTTTCCCCTTCTGACATTGCCACGGCAGTCAACGCCTTTATGGCTCAACGGCTAGTGCGCCGACTTTGTGATTGCAAAGAAAAAATTATTCCTTCCAAAGAAGAAAAAGAAAAAATTGAAAAAGTTTTAGCTACCATCAGTCCAAAAGCAGGAGTGGCTATTCCCAAAGTTTTGGAAATATATCATCCCAAAGGTTGTGAAAAATGCAACGGCATTGGATACAAAGGTCGCATGACCGTGAGTGAAGTTTTTCAACTCTCTCGCGAAATTCAAGACTTGATTACAAAAGGCGCCATCACCGCCGAACTCGAAGAAAAAGCCGTCGAACTCGGCATGCTCACTATGACGCAAGACGGAATACTGCGAGTTTTGGAGGGAGAGACGAGTTTGGAAGAGGTGGAACGCGTTACAGATTTATAATTTTCTCCATCCTCCTCTCCCTTAGGGAGAGGATGTCGCGTACTCGCGACAGGAGAGGGAACGAACTAATTTAGTATTTAGAATTTTAGTCAGTACACCCCCGCCAAAGGCGGTGGCTTGATGAGTGGGATCGCCTCAAAGGCGATATTTCCCAATCATTATTTTTTGTTAATTAATTAGTCTTGTTTGAAAATTATCGTCTTCTATACTTTGCTCTCGAACATACTTTTTGATTATCTCTTCATCAAATCCGATGGTTAAGACTGCATAGCCCCTTGCCCAGAAGTGCGCGCCAGTGTAATTTCTATCCTTGCCTTGCATTCTGGCAATTGCAATTGCACTTTTGCCTTTGAGAAATCCAATGACTGAAGCGACAGCGTATTTGGGAGGAATTTCAATGCACATGTGGACATGGTCGATACTTAGACTGCCTTCGGTAATTTTACTTTCTTTTTGTGTTGCCAGTTCGTGTAATATCTTTTTTAGTTCTATTCTGATTTTACCATAGATCACACTCTTTCTTTTCTTGGGTACAAATATCAGATGATATTTGCAATTCCATTTTGAATGAGATAAACTTTGATATAGGTTTGACATAATGTTGTTTATGAACAATTGGCCACTCATCGAGCCAATCTCATTTTACAACATTGTGTCTTTTTTTGTGGTTATGGGAACGGTAAAACCTATTTGAGTCTCACCAGTAGAACTGGTGGATTACCTTCTGTTAAAAACAATTTAGCCTCTCCCTCATCCGCCCTACGGGCACCTTCTCCCAAAGGGAGAAGGGGTAAAATAAAATTTTTTCCAACAAAAAAAGGGTTTCGCTTATGTCGACAAGCTAACCCTTTTTCTTTTTTCCCACCAGACCGCGTCTGGCTTATCCTTATTTACAAAGTAACCACCGTTGCCAGCACATAATCATTATTATTGGGAATAAATTGAACACTAATTTCCCTCACATGATCGTTTGCAATGTCGTTAAGGTAATCATTAATTTCACCTTCGAGTCTTGGCAATGAACCCCTGACATCTTTTGATATTTCATCGCTTCCGGCATTCCTCGAAAATTCAACCCTGTCACTCAAAAAAAATTTTACTTTCATGCCTCTCTCCTTTTCAAAAAAAGTTTTATGTTATTTTATTTTTTCCCTCCAAAACCAAATATTTCCTAAAATCTTTTCACAAAATATTTGATCTTGAGAAAAAACTGTTTTTAAATACTACACTAGACGCTAAGCGTCTAACTAATTTTTAGGCTCTGCCCTGACGCTTAGCGTCTTGAGCAATTTTTTCCTTTTTTAAAAGAATTTTGTTTCATGTTTCATGTTATATGTTTCATGTTATATGTTTCATGACAATAATCTGCAGGCAAGGACCGAGACTAGGAGCCTCGGAAAAGAAACAAAATCGAGGAATAGCGCAGCGTTAACCACCCTACCCATATCTTGAAAGCTGTTTCTATGATTGACGGCAAAAGATAGAAGCCACCAATTGCCTGCAATTTACTGCTAATCATCAAGAAAACATAATTTTCAAGATGACTTAGGAGCATAGCATAACTTGGAAATTTTGTCAAACGATGCTAGAATACAAGGGTAATTTTCAATAACCAATTTTCAATTTACATTGAATTTACAATTTATCAGTTTTCAAACCAATTAACAGTCTTAATTGAAAATTATCTCATTGAAAATTGATTGAAAATTGTAAATTGAGAATTGTAAATTTTTGTGATAACCACTTCCAACGAACAACCTGAAGACCTGACTTTTGATGTCACGCTTCGCCCACAAAATTTCGACGAATATGTCGGACAAGTTAAGGTTAAAAAAAACCTAGATATTTTGATCCAAGCTGCCAAAAAAAGAAAGGAGTCTATTGAACATGTTTTGCTTTATGGTCCCGCCGGGCTTGGCAAAACTACACTAGCCAACATCATCGCCAAAGAAATGGGCGTCGCAATTAAGACCACTTCCGGTCCAGCCATTGAACGGGTGGGTGATTTTGGATCAATCTTAACTAATTTATCCGACGGCGATATTTTGTTCATCGACGAAATTCACAGACTAAATAAATCCATTGAAGAAATTCTTTATCCAGCCATGGAAGATTATAAATTAGATATTATTATTGGCAAGGGTCCGTCCGCCAGAACAATCCAGCTTGATTTACCAAAATTCACTCTGATTGGCGCCACTACCAAGCTTGGTTCAATTTCCAATCCATTGCGCAATCGTTTTGGGGCTGTGCATCGCTTGGAATTTTATGCCAACGAAGAAATAAAAAAGATATTGGAGCGATCAGCAAAAATTTTAGGCGTAACCGCAGATCAAACCGGTTTGGAAAAAATTTCACAGTGTGCTAGATGCACTCCGCGCGTGGCGAACCGCCTTTTGAAACGGGTGCGCGATTTTTCTCAAATAAAAAATCATGCTATTATAAATGAAGAAGTAGCAATCGAAGCGCTGGAAATGATTGATGTTGATCCATTGGGCTTAGAACCGGCGGATAAACAAATTCTTCGGGTCATTATCGAAAAATTTGGAGGTGGCCCCGTCGGACTTGGCACAATCGCCGCCGCCACTTCGGAAGAAATCAAAACCATTGAAGATGTTTACGAGCCTTATCTAATTCAAATTGGATTTTTAGCGAGAACTCCCCGCGGTCGCATTGCTACCGAAAATGCTTACAATCATTTAGGAATAAAATATAACGGCGAAAAGAAATTATTTTAAAATAAACCCATGTCATTCCCGCGTAGGCGGGAATCTAGTGAATAGACTTTGTAAAATAATTAAATCTTTGTAATAAATTAAGACTAGGACTGGATCCCCGCATTCCTGCCTCGCCGGCTCGCCTCGCTAAAGCTGTGGCGAAGCGGGCAGGCGGGCGCGAGGATGACAATAATAAAAATATGTTTTACATTATCCTCGCCCTATACGCTGTCATCTTCATCACTTATCTTTTTTTGTTTTTTTTCATTATCTATCATTTGGCGCGCTATTCGATAAACGCCCAAACTAACAAAATAATGCTTCCAATTTTTGCAGTAGTTTCAATTTTGCTTTTTATTTCTAATATTATGCTATTTTTTTCTGTTGATTGGAACGCGCTAATTTCAAAACTTATTATTTTTTAATTATGGAACATAAATTTACCCACTATCATTTTGAGGGGCAAAAAAACGGGGAAGAAATTCTGATGGTCATTCACCGTCACTGGTTCAATATCCTTACCCACTTTTCTGTAATTTTCTTTATGATACTTTTTCTTTTCGGCAGCTATTTCCTCACCGCTTTTTTCTTTGATGAATTCAGCGAGCAACTCCTGATCAACCTTACCGCCTTTATGCGCAGTCTTTTCTTCACTTTTCTTTGGCTCTTGTTTTTTGCTATCTGGATTGACTACTATTTCGATGTTTGGATAGTCACCAGTGAAAGAATCATTAACATCGAACAAAAAGGGCTTTTTACTCGCGTGGTGAGCGAATTGGAATTGGAAAAAATTCAAGATGTCACCACCGATGTCCGAGGTGTCATTCCAACTTTTCTCAATTATGGCAATTTACTCATTCAAACCGCCGGAGAAAGAGAGCGCTTCATCTTCCGCAATGTTCCTGATCCTTATACCATTAAAGATGTGATTATGAAATTGCAAAATGAATTAGAAAACAAAGAAGAAAATGAATTCGGAGAAATGCTCCGCGAAAAAATCCACCATAATGATTTGGATTAACTCTTGATTATTTTTTGAAAAAATAAAATTTCAATGCGGACAGATAAAAATAATTTTTATTATTTTTTTATTTTCGGGCTGGTTATTTTAGCTAGCTTTTTTATTTGGGAAAAATTTTGTTTAGCCGAACCAATTTTAAAAATAACTAAAGTTCAGTTTGAAAGTGAGGAAAGCGCTTATGATGACTTCATTGAAATTACCAATACCACTGACGATAGCATCAATCTCAAAGAATATCGATTAGTAAAAAGATCTGAATCAGCCGTTAAGGACACTACTATAAAATCATGGTCAAAAGATGGTGACACAATTATTAATTCTGAAGATAAATATATATGGGCGAGTAATAAAGGAAGAGAAGATTTTCTCAAAGAAATACATCCTAATATTACGAACTCCCAAACCATTTCCGAAACTAATGGCATTGCCTTGCGATTTGGCAAAGAAAATGAAGGAGAAATTATTGATAGTATAAATTGGAGTGATGATTCAGAAGAAGAAGAAGAAGAAGAAGAAATAAAAAATTATTCAGAAATTAGAATTAACGAAATTTATCCTTCGCCCGACACTAAAAACGGCGAAGAAGAATTTGTGGAAATAATAAATTTAAGCGAAACTGAAATTGATTTTTCCGATTGGAAAATTTTGGATTCTAAAGGTGCCAAAGGAAAGATTTCTAAAAAAGAAAAGCAGGAAAATTTTGCTGTTTTTTATGGTTCTTTTTCACTTAATAGCGATTCCAAAGGCGATGAAGTTTTTTTATATGACGAAAAAGACCACTTGATCACCAGCCAAAAATATCAGTCTGGAAAATCTCGCCAAGCTTTTGCTTATGATGGCTCCTCTTGGCGTTGGACATCTTCCCCTACCCCCGGAGAAAAAAATAGATTTGATAAAATTTTATCCGGAAAAATTATGTTACCAAAAAAAATTTACAAAAATACTTACGCCTATTTTGATGTGAAGACTGACAAGGACGCCCAGAAATTTACTTGGGATTTTGGCGATGGGCATAAAAGTTATAAAAAAGAAACTAAGCATAAATATAAAAAAACTGGTAAATTTAAAGCTAGTCTCAAAATTCGTGGAAACGGCGAGGATAAAATTTATGAATTTGAAGTTAAGGTAGAAAAGTATGACGCGCCGAAAATAAGAATAAAAAGAATTATGCCTAACCCGAAAGGCTTGGATAAAAATGAGTGGATTGAAATTGAAAATAAATCCAAGAAGAAAGTTAATCTTGAGGGCTGGTCAATTGCTACGGGCAAAGATAAATTAATCAACCATCCTATTCGGAAAGATTTCAGAATTAAAAAAGGCAAAACCAAAAAACTCACCAAAGAAATTTGCGCTTTCACGCTGGGCAATGAAAAAACCAAAATCGAACTACGCGATCCTTCGGGCAAGGTTGTGCAAAAAATAAAATATGATCGAAAGAAAAACAAAATCGCAGACGATGAAATTTATGAAAAAAATGATGACGGTTGGCAATGGATAGAGACACAGAATAATACAGAAGCTATTCAAAATCCTCCTCTCCCTTTGGGAGAGGATGTCCGAAGGACAGGAGAGGGCGCCGGCGCCGAAGAAGAACTTATTATCCCCGACTCCGAAATCCAAGCCAGCCTTGGAAAATATACCACCTCGCCAGATTGGCAAAAAAAGCAAAAAGACCGCCAAAAAATGGCTCTTTCTAGCCACGATATAATTTTATCGGAAAAATTGATACCCCAAAATTCAAGAGTTTTAGGCGCCCAAAACCTACATTTACATGAAAATTTTTATACTTTTACCCCGCCGATACATAATAAGCATTGGATGATAATTTTTTGGGAAAATAGTTCTTCTAGCATCAATTTTTTTCTAAATTACCTACTCTTGAAAATTGCAATCTAAACTGCTAAGCTTAAATCATGTAACATGCAACATACAACATGAAACATAAAACGATGAAAACTGCGATTGTTACATGTTTTATGCTTCATGCTTCATGAACTTATGTCAGGACACTCACATTGGGCGGGAATAAAACAAAGAAAAGGGGTAAATGACGCTAAGCGCGCCAAGATTTTCACTCGCTTGGCCAAACCAATTGTCATCGCGGCGAAAGAAGGTGGTGGCAATCCGGACACAAATTTCAAACTTCGCATGGCCATTGACAAAGCCCACGAATTTAATATGCCCAAAGACAATATTGACCGAGCAATCAAACGAGGCACGGGCGAAATTGAAGGAGCGGAAATTTCTGAAATTATCTATGAAGCCAAAGGCCCCGGAAACATTATGATGATGATCAAAACTTCCACCGACAACAAAAACCGCACCGTGAGCGAAATCAAAAGCATTCTCACGAAAGCCGGCGGAAAATTTGGCGAGGCAGGAAGCATAATGTGGAATTTTGAATCAGTCGGGAATATTATTGTTGATGCGACCGGAAAAAATATGGATGAATTAGAAATGATCGCCATTGAGGCTGGCGCTAAAGATATAAAATTAGATAATAATTCTTTAATAATTTTTACAGAAGTATCCGATCTTCAAAAAATCCAAGAAAAATTGATGCAAAATAATTTAACCATTCTTGAATCTGGTCTAACATATCTTCCAAAATCCACCATCGAAATCGACTCCGCCACCCAAAAAAGCTACGACAAACTTTTGGAAATTTTAGATGATCAAGAAGATGTGGAGGAAATTTTTGATAATTTATAATTTCCTATTCTTTATCCTCGCCAATTCATCTTTGAGCATCATTAGAGTTTCTTGTTTTAGCATTTTTCGAATCATTTGAAAATTGTCATTGGACAAAAGCATATTCAAATCTTGATCAATAATTTCTTGAGTTATTTTATTCTCAACAAAAATTACCAAATCCTCAAAGAATTTTTCCACTGAACATTTTCTTATATCTTCTATAATTTTTGCGTCATAGCGAAAACCATTCCAAAAAAAATAATGAACATCATACACATCACGGCCAGCAATACGGCCGTTTTTTTCAAATCGATTGATAAGTGCAATTAATTTATTCGCCATCATCGTTTCCCTAGTTTGGCAATTTACAATACGATCAATTTCAGGAAGTTGAGCGTTTTCGTATTGATTGAATTGCGGAACAGGAAAACATATATCGATTTTCAGAGTATTTCTTCCGCTCGTAGAAGTTGGATATTTCAAAAAATATTGCGGGACATTGCGACTTTTGTCTTTTATCTCCAAACCAAGCTTTTGAAAAATTTCCTCCATTTTTTCTTGAACTTTTTTTATTTCATTTTTTTCATCAATATAATCAAAATCTAAATCTACCGAAAATCGATCCAGAAATCCGCGCATAGCCGCACAAGTTCCACCCTTGAAATATAAAACTGTCGACAAAAAGGCGTCATTAAATAGTGCGCCTAGAAGACGAAACATCCACGCCTTATGCTCAGCATCTTTTGCAGTTGGAGTAATCATTTTTTTGTTTTTTAAATTATTATTTTTATCGATTTTGTGGATAACCTATTTCTCTTTGAATGGCGCGCACTTTTTTCCAATCAATCAAGCGATCGCCGTCAAAATAACATCGGGGATTGAAATATAAAATATCCGCCACCGCTCTTTCTGTTGACGCAACCTGCACTCCATTTTCCAAGACAATTCCGGCGTCATTGTATAAATATTTGTCTGCCAAACGACGACAGCGATATTCTCGACCAGCAACAAAAAAAGTTTTGGAAATAGAGCTAATAATTGAAGTTTTTGGAATTTCTTGAAAAATTATTCCGCTCCTAGCCAAAATTGTTTCGGTGCTAATATAAGCATAGCGATGCAATATCTTCACGCCCAAAAGAAAAGGATCAATTTTTTCCGCTGGCTGAAGAGAATAAAAACCTCTTTGAATTCGCGTAATCAACCCCTCTTTAGCATATCGCTTGAGCGTAGTATG
>MFSE01000023.1 GCA_001784805.1 Candidatus Moranbacteria bacterium RIFOXYA12_FULL_35_19 | reverse complement strand
ATGGAGAGCTGGAAAGTACTGTTCTGGTTTGAGTATTGTTAACGCAAGCGCTCCAAGACGAATAAGTAAAAGAAGTACAATTTACAGGAGTAACTGGTATCAATTTAGAAACTTCGTTAGAAAAACAACTTTCATTTCCTAACTTATCATAAGAGGTTATAGAAAAGTAGTAAGTAACGCCTTCATTTAATCCAACAATATCGTAGCTAGTAACATTTTTGGCATCTACAACATTATCATATCCCCCAGGAGGGCAATTATTATTGCGAACTCGAGTACTATAGTATATTTTGTAACCGGCTAAATCACTTTCTGAATTAGCCTTCCAAATAAGATGAGCCGAGCCAGTGGCAGCTTTGGTTTTCCCTTGAATATTAAAATATACCATCGCCACAGAAGCAATCATCACGCCAACAGCAAAGAATATTATAACTAAACCTTTCCAAAGAGCAATTTCCTTCGTTTGCATATAAACGATTTTTCTCTTGATGAAAGAGTAGGATTTGCTGGCCAATTCATCAATCGGCCTGTTTTTTGTTTTTTTCCACATATTTTTTTATTAATTATAACTTAATAATTTATTAACCAAATAATGGTCGCCACTATGCCGGAAAAAAATGCAATGATCAATAAAGCTTTTTGCGTTTTAATTTTTTTTTCCTTAGCATAAACATAGGCTTCTTCCCACCAGAAACGGACATCACTTGCCAAAAAATCGATTCTTCTTTTCTCATTTTCCATAATTAATTGTTTTTTTCACTTTTTTGTGAAAAACTATTCAATGAATTAAATTTAAAATATCCGCCACAGTAACTATTCCTACCACTTTTTTATTATTGTCCACCACTGGTACAGTAAAAAAATTCCCTTTTTGAAATATTTTTACCAATTCTAAAATATCAGTTTCTTCTTTCACGAAAATACAATCTTTTGTCATAATATCTTCAGCTTTGGCATTTAAGAGTTCGACAATTTCTTCTTTTTTACCTTCCGGCAATTGTCCGACAATTTTAGATTTTTCTAAAAATTCAATATAGTTTGGTAAAAAAAGATTTTCTGAATTTTTCACAAAGAAATCTCCTTCGGTAATTATCCCAAGTAATTTTTTTTCATTATCCACTACAGGCATACCATGAAAGCGTTTTTTAAAAAGTAATTCCGCCACTCTAACGACTGGGGTTTGCGAATCAACTGTTTCGACTTCTTTTGTCATTATTTCCTCAATGGTCATAATGCTATAAATAAAAAGTTTAAAAAATCAACTACCTTTATTTTACCATATATTTTATTTTTCGACAAAAATTTCCTATTAGAATTTTCTAACTCACACTCAACCCACTTGGAGCACTGGGCGCTGTAGTATCAGAGGATTCATCAATTGTATCAACAATAAACTGTGAAAAAATTGGTCCTACATCAATATTTGCTTGATTATTTGGATGAGAATCCGAACCTGTGTGACTTATTTCATATTCATATTTAAGATAATTATCTAATCCAGCCACATAACCCCACCAGTCAAAAATATAAATATTTTCGTGAGGCTGACTATCTTCAGTTAAAAAATCTTCCTTGACCCAATCCACAAATTCTTTCGCTCTCTGTGCATTGGCTTCAGTCGTAGCCAGTCTGTGCAAAGGTGAAAGTGTCCAAATAATAAATTTATTATTAGGATAAGAATCCAGCATTGATCTTAGGGCTCTGTATTGCAACTTGTAATTTTCAAGAGATTTTACGCTCGAAGAAACACTTGGACTTCCCGTGTCAGCTAGAACAGCTGCTCCGGGATAACAATGTTTAAAAATTATGACTTCATAATTTTGAGTTAAGGTGTTCATACATTCAATATCAGGATCGGAAGAATCACAAGCACCATTGATCCATAAATTCCAATAATCATAAGGATAATTGTTCCAAGGATAAGGCGTGGTCGGGTAGGATCTCTGCGTTATTTGATAACTTGTTCCGTTGTTTTGATTATAATTACTAAACCAAGCAGAGACACCGCCTGTTGTATAAAGATTTCCGCCTGTTGAATGATGCAAAAACATTATTGATTCGTTTCCGCTAGCCTCAACATTTTTGACGAAAAATAATAAGCTAAAGCAACTTAGTGCTAGAAAAAATACTTTTTTTGATAACTTTTCTTTTTTGTTTTTCATTAGAATTATTTTTATTCCCATACTCAACAACTAATTTTATATCTATATTTTATATTATTCTTCAATTTAACACAACCAAACCTTTGCTTAATTTGTATTTTTGATTATGAAAAAGGAATGGATTGCAAATCCATTCCTGCCAAGGGTTGCCTTCCACAATTCCACATACAAGCGCATATCCTTTTGAAAATTATTCCAAAAAAATACATTTTACCTACTAACAAAAACTAAGGAGGGTGTTTTTGCTTTGGAACTTGTACGCGGAACTGCGAAAACCAATTTTCAGCCTTTTTAAATATAACCAACAAGTATAGCAGATTTTGACCATTTTGTCAAGAAATCGTCTGACGCCCTTAATTACTTAACACCTAACGAAGTTATCGCTCTAGAGTTCTAAAAAAGGGGCTCTAAATTCTTGAATTCAATCGCTAAGGGTCAGAAAATATAAAAAAAAGCGCTGGCGAAATCGGTTAAAATCGTCAGCGCTCTTAGAGATCCCGGAATAATTTCCAGTAATATCCCGGCATCTCGAGAAAACCGAAATGCCCACAGGAACGGCTTTCCGCGATAAACCTTTCCTGTACTATTGGGGGAAGATCTGCAATCGGCAGAAAATCATCTCTTAATGGAAAAATAAAAGCGAAATCAACTTTGAGATAAATCTTTATAATGATTTCTTCAAAAAGCCGATATCGTCTATTTTTTTCAACTTCGCGAAAAGAAATAAAAGGATGAAATAAAAAATTATCTCCTGCCTCAATAACTACCTTCCATGCGACCTTAAATTTTCTCCGCCAAACTAATTTCATTATCTCCCAAATAAAGAGAGAGCAATGTTTTGCAAAACTTGGCACAGTTTCACACGTTCCAGTCGGCGCGATCATGATCGCGCGAGAAAAATTTTGGGGGAACTTTGATACAAAATTAACCATATCCTCATCCCCCGATGAATAACTAATACCTATAACTGGCGCGGTCATTTTTCGGAAAGAATTTTCCGAAAAATTTTTGTTAAAAATAAGTACCCTTTCATACCTTTTTTCAAGGTAATGAAAGAATTTTTCCAGGAGGCTAAAATTCGTAAGCCAGTCTGGAGGAAAAAAAATAACCGTCCCTCTTCTTGGCTTTTTCATTCTGCACCTCCTTGATTATTTAGTTAAATTGTCAAAAAACAACTTCCCTATCTGGAAAGCCAGTATGGCAAATTTAATCGGATTTGTCAATTTCCTAACCGGAAGTTCCATTTCCAATCTTTGCAGTGTTTAGCATAATCCACACCCACTCTTTTCGATTTGATGATTTTTTTATTTTTAATATTCCCCTTTTCCACCCAAAGAAATTTTTTTTGCGTGATATCTATTCCATTAAATTTTCCATTTATCCCAAAAAATTTTGTCAGCTTGGCTGGACCGTCCAGTTTTCTAACTATCCCCCCTTTTTCATTCAAAAGTTCCACTCCGCGAATAAGCACGGCTGCTGGAAAATCTTTTTCTTCGGCAATAACATTAAACATCCAATGCATACCGTAAACTAAATAAGTATATGCTCTCCCTGCTTCTCCAAACATCAACTCATTCCTTTTTGTTTTTCCTTTGGAGGCATGCGACGCCAAATCATCAAATCCGCGATAACTTTCGGTCTCCGTAATCATTGCTCGGATTATTTTTTGGCCTTTTTTTCGCACCAAAAAACAACCCAGCAAATCTTGGGAAACTTTCAAGGTGTTTTGGTTGTAAAAAGTTTTATTCAAAATAGACATATTCTTAAAAAACTGAAATTTTTACAATTTTTAATTTTGTAATTTTTAAATAAATTCTAATTTCTAATGTTTAAAAATTTAGATTTAAGATTTATTTATAAAATTAAAAATTCAAAAATTAAAAATTCTTTAGTGCAAAATCATAAATACTTTCTCCCCTCCAATTCTTTTGGCAAATATATTTGTTCTGAACTGTCAATTTTGGGCGTATATTTATAATTTTTGGCATAACCTAAATCTTTCATTAGTTTTGTCGGAGCACCCGCCTGCCGGCGAGGCAGGTTTCGAATATGAAACGGCACTGACAAATTGCCGAATTCTTCCACATCAGCTTTGGCTTTTTCATACGCTTCATAGGCGGTGATGTCTTTTTTACTTTTGGAAAGATAAATTACGCAATGAATTAAATGCACAGCGCATTCCGGCATTCCTAATTTGTGGCAAGCGTCAAAGACCGCGTTGGCCAAAATTAGCGCCGTATTATTCGCCAGCCCAATATCTTCCGAAGCAAAACGCACTAATCGACGGGCAATATAAAGCGGATCTTCTCCACCTTCTAACATTCTTGCCAGCCAATAAACCGAAGCGTCAGCATCTCCTCCTCGCATCGATTTATGAAGCGCCGAGATAATATTATAATGCTCTTCGCCGTTTTTATCATAAAGCAAATGCGTCTTTTGAAAAACTTCTTTTATTTTTTCAATAGAAACATTTTTGTTTTTTTGAGAATATAAAATATCCAAAACATTGAGCGCCGTCCTCGCATCGCCATTAGACATATGTGCTAGAAATTTTATAACTTCTGAAGTTATTTCAACTTTGTTTTTATCAGCACTGTTTATAATTTTAGTTGCCCGCAAAATTATTTTTTCCAAATCTTTTTCAGAGAGTTTTTCCAAAACAAAAACCCGCGTCCGTGAAAGCAACGCGCCATTGACTTCAAAACTCGGATTTTCCGTCGTCGCCCCAATAAGAATAATTAGGCCTTTTTCCACACTGGGCAAAAGTGCATCTTGCTGGCTCTTGTTCCAGCGATGAATCTCGTCGATAAAAAGAATGGTTTTTTTATTTTTTTGTATATTATCCTTAGCCTTGGCCACAACTTCCGCTAAATCTTTTTTCCCGCTGGAAGTAGCGCTTAAAATTACAAATTCCGCACCGGTATTTTTGGCGATAATATGCGCGAGCGTAGTTTTGCCCGATCCGGGAGGCCCCCAAAGAATCATCGAAGGCACGCTGTCATTTTTAATTGCGTTTGAAAAAAAAGATTTTTTTGAAATCAATTTTTCCTGCCCAAAAAAATCCTCCAGATTTTCTGGACGAATCCGATCAGCCAAAGGGATGTTGTTATTATTTTGCATAAAATTATTTAGATCCCCATTGTCATTCCCGCGTATGCGGGAATCTAGTGAAAAATTTTTGTTAAATACTTAAGTCTTCGCAATAAATAAAGCCTTGAGACTGGATTCCCGCCTGCGCGGGAATAACAGAAACTATAGTGATATTGTATCATTTATTTATTTTTAAATCAACCCAACAAAAAAAGCTCGCGGGAAGAGCCTTAAAGATATTTGTATTTTCGTATTTCGTATTTTTTCGTAGTTCGTAAATATTTACAAACCGTATTTATGCCGGTTAGCCACATGCTCTTCGAAAGTCGCGGAATAAATAACTTTCTTTCCGCCATCAACATTCGCAGTAAGAAAAAAATTATAATTTGATTCCATCGGATAAATGGCCGCGCTTATAGCATTGAGTCCAGGGTTAGAAATTGGGGTTGGCGGAAGTCCAATGTTACGATAAGTATTGTACGGCGAATCAAGTTCCAAATCACGCCCACTATGTTGATCCTTAGTATCGCCTAAAATATATGACAATGGCGCGTCGCTTTCTAACCTTTGTCCATTTTTCATTCTTTTCCAAAAAATTCCACTGGCTATTTTCATATCCTCTACAGTTTGCACTTCTTTTTCAATAATGCTCGCCATAATAATTATCTCTTCCACAGATTTATTTTGCTTGGCGATATCTGCTTTCATTTGTTCGGTAAGTTTCTCGTTAAAAGTATCCAGCAATCTCCCAATGATATCTTCTGTTTTTATATCTTTTTTAAAAAAGTAAGTATCCGGAAAAAGATAACCTTCTAAAGTTTTGATATTTTCTGGTGTCAAATAGTTGTAGCGTTTTTTGAATTCCTTTGGAGCGTTGACTATTTCAAAAAATTTTTTACCATCTAAATTATTTTCACTCAATCGTTTAGCCATAAGTTTCGCGCTAAAACCTTCCGGAAAAGTAATTCGAATAAATTTTTCTTCTCCATTTGTAATAATATGAACAATTTCCGGAATTGTTAAACCACTGGAAAATTCATATACTCCCGGCATTATCTTATTTGAAAGCCCTTGCGATTTTATATAATAATAGAAATAAATTTCTCCCGCAATCAAATTGGCTTTTTTCAATTTCAATGCCACTTCTTTATTCCCTTCTCCCTTGGCAATTTCAAAAATTTTCGTGCCAGTAAATTTGCTTTGCGCATAATAAACTTGTTGCCTAAAATAAAAAATCCCACCAAATATCAGTGTTATAAATAAACCTATTATTAAATATTTTTTGTATTTTATGTTCATGTGTAATCAAGTGTAAATCAGTGATAACCCGCCTGCCCGCTTCGCCACAGCTTCAGCGAGGCGAGCCGGCGAGGCAGGTCAGTGGTTCTGATTTATACTAACGGTACAAAACTAAATCCTGGGTATTCTTCTTTGTAAAAATCATTCTCCCCTTTTTTTTCTAAATACACCAAACTGTCATTTACAGGGATAACCATTTTCCCTCCGATTTTTAATTGATTTTTTAGTTCTTCAGGAATGATTTTAACAAAAGCATTAACTAAAATTCTATCATACGGCGCATTTTTTGAAAAACCTTTTTTGCCATCGACTGAATAAAATTCCGCAATGCCTTCCTCTCCATTCTTTACATAATTTTTATATTTAGCCGTATTGTTTTTTCCCCATTGTATAAGATCTTCTATTCTTTCTACTGCCGTCACTCTACCTTTCGCGCCAACAATATAGCAAAAAAGAGCTGTCGTCCAACCGGAACCTGAACCAACATCTAGGATATTATGTCCGCGATCTGGTTCTAAAAGTTCAAACATAATTGCCACGGTTTTTGGTTGTGAGATAGTTTGCCCATGCCCAATCGGCAAAGCAGTGTCCGCCATAAATTCGTTTTCCAAATCTTCCGGTAAAAATTCTACTCGGCTTATTTCAGAAAAAGCATCAATAATCAAATCAGTCTTAAGATATCCCTTCTCAATTAAATTATTGATTAGATTATTCATTTTTTTTACAGTCCAATCACTTGGACAATATAATCTCTTTTTCTAGCACCATCCATCTCGACAAAAAAAATACTTTGTTTTTGAGAAAGATCCATTTTCCCTTTTTCAATCGGCACTGTCCGACTTGCTCCCAAGAGAATTGACTTGCAATGCGAATGACCATTACTTCTACCATCGGAAGTAACTGCCCGATTAAGTTCGAAAAGATCATGTGAATAACGATCAGATACGGGGACCAATCGATAGAGTGTTCGCATAAAATCTTGGATAAGCATTGACTCATTGTGATTAATTACAATGCTTGAAGTAGTGTGTTGAGAAAAAATCAACACTTGCCCTTCGCGAATGCCGGATTTTTCAATTACTTCTTCCACTTTCTTGGTGATATCAATAAATTCAATTTGGGTAGTAGTTTGGAGATCAATTTTTTGTTTGTATATCTTCATAAATTCCTTACGAATTACGAAATCGTACGAATGTACGAATGAATTCGATTTTTATTTTTATTAATGTTAAAAATTTATTTTTTCGTTACATTCGTAAAAGTTCGTAATTCGTAAGGGCTACTTTCTAAAAACGCTAGCGACTTTTTTTGCCACTCGCCTATCCAACGCTTCTGGTATTATTTTACCACGATTTGGATTTTTTATCAAACTGGCAATGGCCAGAGCCACCTTTATTTTATGCTGGTCAGTAATAATTTTGATATTATTATCCAGTACTCCGCGAAAAATTCCGGGGAAAGCCATGACATTGTTGATTTGATTGGCATAATCGGAGCGTCCTGTCGCTACGATAAACGCCCCGCCGGCCTTGGCGCGTTCTGGTATAATTTCTGGAATTGGATTGGCCATCGCAAAAACAATAGCATATTTATTCATTTTAGAGATATCTTCTTCAGTAAGAATGTTGGGTGCTGAAACTCCGATAAAAACATCTGCCCCTGTAAGTGCATCACGAATATTGCCCCTCACATTTTCCGGATTAGTGATACGGGCGATTTCCATTTTGGAGTCATTGAATCCCCCGTCTCTTTCTTTATAAATTATCCCCATTCGATCAAGCATAATAATATTTTTCGCCCCATATTTTATGAGCAGTTTGGCAATCGCCACTCCCGCCGCGCCTGATCCGCTGATGACAATTTTTATTTGAAAAATATTTTTTTTCACCACTTTCAAAGCATTGATCAGCCCCGCCAAAACCACAATCGCCGTACCGTGTTGATCATCGTGAAAAACCGGAATATCTAATTCTTTTTTCAACCGCTCTTCAATTTCAAAACATCTTGGCGCGCAAATATCTTCCAAATTTATTCCCCCAAAAGTTGGCGCTAAATATTTTATAGTTTTAATAATTTCTTCAGTGTCTTGCGTGGCCAGAACAATTGGAATCGCATCCACTCCCCCCAATTCTTTGAAAAGCAAAGCTTTCCCTTCCATTACAGGAAGCGCCGCTTCTGGCCCAATATTTCCCAATCCCAAAACAGCCGATCCATCCGAAATGACCGCCACCGTATTTTTCCGCATCGTATAAAGCTTGGAAAGCTTCTTATCCTTGGCAATCGCCCGCGAAACTTCCGCCACTCCAGGAGTATACAAAATCGGCAAAGTTTTTTTGGTAAGTTTTACCTTGCTTCTAATTTCAATCTTGCCCCCTAATTTTTTACTTAATTTTAAAGATTCAGATTTCATATGTTTTACATCTAGCCATATACTTGGACATCTATACTTGGACATCTATACTTGGACATCGGATGTCCAAGTTGGAATGTCCAATTATTCTATTATACAACTTTCTAATTCTTTTATCATTTCCCTTTTTTCAATGATGCCCTTAACAAATTTCATTGCGAATAATTCATATTCTTTTTTATTTTTGAATTGACCCAGTATTACATTTTTATTCTGGCATAAATTAACTTCGCAATTCTTTTTATATTCCTCCCAGCTACTTTTGGACATCGGATGTCCAAGTCCTGTTTTATGTATTAAGTTGTTTAAATTTATATAAACACTTAAATGCAATAAGTATTCATTATTATTTATATGTATCGATTTAAACTTTCCCTGAAATAAAACTCCGCTTCTTTTATATTTATGATTAAAATATTTTGTATATCCATTACCTAGTTTTTGCAAAAATTTTTCTATACCATTATCAGTTAACTGCTCTAAAATGAAATGATAATGATTTGGGCTAATAGAATAACAAACAAAATTTACCAGCTTGGACATCCGATGTCCAAGCGCTTTTCCTTCCTTTTTTCGAAATGAATTTTCAAATATACTCCCAATGGGTTTTTCATTATTAAATTCTGAAACACTTTGGAAAAATCTTTGCAAATCATATTTATCATTAAAAATAATTCGTTTATCAGTACCACGATTGTATATATGGTAAAATTCACCTTTTTCGAATGGAACTTTTCGCATTTTTTGTTTTTTCGACACTTGGACATCGGATGTCCAAGTGTGTCTAGCAAAATTATTTCAACTTCAACATCTTATACGCGCTATTTGAAGCGATAGCGCCTTCGGAGCTTGCCGTGAGGATTTGGCGGAATTTATTTGATCCGGTTGTGATGTCGCCAGCAGCAAAAATTCCTGCTACATTGGTGCTCATATCTTCTTTCACTTTGATATAATTTTGCTCGTCAGTTTCTACTCCCATTTTTTGAGCCAGTTCCACTCCTGGTTCAGTTCCCACCTCAATAAAAACCCCATCAACTTCTAAATTATTTTGATCATTATGCGCTTTATCTAAAATTACTTTTTCCACTTTTTGTGCGCCTTTAATTTCCAATACTCCCGTATTTTTTATGATTTCTATTTTTGAATTTTGCGCAATTTTTTCCAGCCACGCCGGTTCAGCTGACATTTTTTCTTCTTTGGAAATCAAATAAATTTTCTTGGCAAAATCAGCCAATTCCAATGCCACAACTGCCGCGCTATTTCCTCCCCCGACCACGCATACAGTTTTTTCGCGAAAAAACATGGCATCACAAGTAGCACAATACGAAACGCCTTTCCCAGTAAATTCTTTTTCTCCGGGAATATTTATCTTCCGATAATGAGCTCCCATGGCTAAAATAATTGCCCGAGTTTTATAAACATTCTTTGCGCAATTTATTCGGAAAATTCCGTCCTCTAATTTAGAAATTCCCACTACTGATTCTCGGTTTATTTTTGCACCAAAACTCTCTGCATGTTCCACAAATTTTCCAATCAAATCATGTCCGGAAATTTTTTTCTCTCCCGGCCAGTTTTCCAAATCGTAAATTTCATTCATTTGCCCACCCTGTTCCACGCCAAAAATCAAATGCTCCAATTTATATCTCGAAGCATAAATTGAAGCAGAGAGTCCCGCTGGACCAGCACCAATTATAACTAAATCGTAAAGTTTATTTTCCATATGGTAATACAAGACCTTGTCTTTGCGAGCAAAATGCAATGTAGCGAAGCAATCTCGATTTATAGAAAGGGATTGCTTCGTACGCTTCGCTTCCTCGCAATGACAAAACCCTTTACGCTTTTTCCAATTCTTCCTTCAGCGCTTCTTTCGATTGCACTCCCACCCTTTGTTTCACCATTTTTCCACCCTTAAAGATCATCACGGTCGGAATTGACATAATTGAAAAATTTTGCGCCACTATCGGATTTTCATCCACATTTAGTTTTCCAATTTTAGCTTTGTCTCCAATTTCCTTGGCCAGTTCTTCAATTATCGGCCCCATCATCTGACACGGTCCGCACCATGGTGCCCAAAAATCAACCAGCGTCGGCTTGTCACTTTTCAACACTTCTTGATCAAAGTTTTGATCAGTAAAGACTATTTCCATAGTTTTTATTTATTTTAAAAATTACAAAGATACTACAACGGTTATTATAAAAATATTTCTTAACAAAAAATTCGTACATTCGTACTAATTCGTAATTCGTAAGGACTATTCCCCAAACCTTCTTCCTCTCCTCGCATATTCTTCGAGCGCTTCTTCGAATTTTTTTTCATCAAAATCAGGAAAATTTTCCGTTGAATAATAAAGTTGAGCGTCAGCACTATCCCACATCAAAAAACCATTGGAATTATGCGGTTCTCCCCCCGTTCGAATCATAAAATCCACTGGCGGAAGATCCCGCGTCATAAGATTGGCTTTCAAAATTTCCGGCGTTATTTTTATTTCTTCCTGATAAGTATTATTAATTTTAGAAATAGCCTGCAACATATCATCCGTGCCAGAGTAAGCCAGCATAAAATTCAACATTCTTTTTTTATAATGCTTGGTCTTTTCGATTGCTTCCTTTATCACCACCTTTAAGGATTCAGGAAATTGTTCTTCCCATCGGCCAATCACATTTACCCTGGCTTCATTTTCATGAATTTCCTTGCCTGCAACAAGCCTCTGAAAATATCTTTTGTAAATATCCAGCAAAGCTTTTTTTTCTGATATTGGTCGTTTCAAAAGATTATCCATCGAAGATCCCCACATTGAAAAACATTTGATGCCTTTTTTAAGCGCAACTTGAATAAGCTTTTCCAAATTTTTGGCGCCCTCTTCATGCCCTTCCCAAGGTTTTAGTCCTTTATTTTTCGCCCATCTTCTGTTGCCATCCGGAATAATAGCGATATGGTTGGGAATATTTTCAAAATTATTTTCCATAATGATTAAGTCTTATAACTATATATTGAAATCACCGAAGAATTAAAATTTTTGAGAAATTCTTGTTTGAGAATCCGAATTTCCTCCAAAAATTTCCTTTGGCAGCCTTTGATTGAGGGAAATTTTTGGCAAGGAAATTCAGGATTCGAGTTTAATTTCGAAAAAATTTTAATTCTTCGTAATTTAATGTTAGTTTAAAAAACAAAGAAAAGCAACCTTGCTAAAGCTTGCAAATTTTTCTAAACCTCCCGCCTAATTATATATTCAGCAATTCCTTCCAGAAAAAATTTCGCTTCTTCATTTTTAAATTTAATTTCTTTGAGTGCCGAAAGTGCTTCCGCCACAAATTTTTCCGACAAATCTTGACAGTATTTGAGCGATCCGGTTTCTCTAATCACTTGCCTAAATTCTTCTAGTTCTTTTTCTGACAAATCTTTTTTCCCTAAACATTTTTGAATTATTTTTTTCTGATTGCTATCGCTTTTTTTCAAAGCCCTGATGAGAAGCAGAGTTTGTTTACCTTCAGAAACATCTGATCCGACCGGCTTACCTAATTTTTTTTCTGAACCAAAAATTCCCAAAATATCATCCCTGATTTGAAAAGCTTTCCCGAGTGGCAAAGAATATCGAGTAAAAGCTGGCAACATTTTTTCGGCATTTCCACTAAGAATGCTTCCAAAATGAAGCGGTCCTTCAAAAGTGTAGCGCGAAGTTTTCCCTTCAAACATTTGAAGAATTTCTTTTTCTGTCGCTCGCCCTCGATTTTCCATCACCACATCCAACATTTCACCAGGAATTGTGACATAAACAATATCTTGCATTTTATCCAAAGCCCGAATAATAATTTCTGGCGGAAATTTCGTATTGAAAACTATCTCATTAGCCATTGAATAAGCCAGATCCCCCACCACTATCGCCATCGAATTGCCAAAATGAGCATTGTCTTTTTTCGGCGAAAATCTTTCTCCAATTTTTTTATATTTTTGATGCACTGTTTCTATGCCATGCCTCATTCCATCGCGATCAATTATATCGTCATGAATCAAAAGAAAACTGTGAATCAATTCGATTCCCATGGATGCTTCAATAATTTTTTCCTCTTCCTTCCCGCCACTGGCCAAATAGCCATAGTATACCAAAGCCGGCCGGATTCTTTTTCCACCAGAAAGCGTAAAATCCGCAATCATCTTGACCGCCTGTTTAGCCAGCAAATCGAGCTTGCCCGCTTCCTTTATTTTTTGATCAAAATAATCTTTGAGCCGAAGATCAACTTTTTCCTTATATTTTTTTAACAGTTCATTCGCTTCCATAATTTATCATTCTCGCACCCGCGAAAATCCAGTCTAAGAATTTTAATTAAGCTAGATTAAGGTTACCAAAAAATCCCAGTCTTAGCAAGAAAAAATTTTCGGAAAGTTTAATATTGGTACCGCCAAGGGGAATCGGACCCCTGTTGCGAGAATTCGCCCCGCACCAATTTTCGGTAGCCCTAAGGAGAGTCGAACTCCTCTTTTCAGGATGAGAACCTGATGTCCTAACCGATAGACGATAGGGCCATAAATTAGTGCAGGGGTAAAAATCTCGCGTCCTAGCCACTAGACGATGGCGGCATAAAAATACTACTTTTATAATCTAGCAATAATATGATGTTTTATCAAGGCAGTTGGCTTATAAAAACAAAATTTACTATTTTTCCATTTGTTGCTATAATTACAGCAACAACAATCCGGTTATGGGAAAAAATAAATCGGACAAAAAAATCTCGATTTTAGAAACCTCTTTTGAGGATGTTTTGATATGCAAAAAAGAAAGCGCTAAAACACTTTTGGAAATTTTTACACAAGAACCGGAAAATGTCGCTCAAGAAAATTTAGGCAAATTGGCAGGAATTTTGGAAATAACTGACGACTCTCCCGACTCTTCCTACATCGTCAACTATTTAGTTTCCGTTTTAAAAAAAGAATACTATTCCAAAACTAAACGCGGATCAATTGAAAGTTTTGAATCCGCTCTCAATAAAGCTAATTTAGCCTTGGCCAAATTAGCCGAGCACGGCAATGTCAATTGGCTGGGAAAAATAAATGCTATCATCCTCGCTATTGAAAAAAATAACATTCACCTTTCGCAAGCCGGCAATGCCAGAACTTTTCTTCTTCGCGGAAAAGCTTTCACCGACATCACTGACGGCGCCCAAAGCATCGCCAGTCCCAGTCCTTTCAAAACCTTTATCGATGTTTTGAGCGGAAGATTGGAAAAAGATGATCAGCTAATCATCACCACCGATGCAATTTTTGAAATTTTTTCTTCAGAAGAGATAAAGCGAAGCGCGTTGAAATTTTCTCCGCCGGATTTCATTCGCTTTTTGAAAACTGCACTCGGCAATGAATTGGAAAAATCCGCTGTTTTGATAGCAAGAATAGAAGAAAAAGAATTACTAGAAAAAAAATCAGTTTCCCCAAAAAATGAAGATCTCAACGCTTTCAGCCAAGCTTCTTTTGCCAAAAAATATCCGCCACAACAAAAACAAGAACCCATGGCCGAGGAAGAAAAAAAATCTTTAGTAAAAGAAATCAAGGAAGATTTACAAAAGGAATCGGCTGAATTTATTGATAAAAAAACCGGTCATATCTATATCAAAGAAAGCTATTCACTTAAGGAAAAAAATATTTTTTGGGAAAATACCCTAGAAATCAGTCGGGTAAAATTGGCCGAATTTTATGCTTTTTTAACCAAAAGAATGGCTAATCTAAAACAAAAAATAGTTTCCTATAAGTTTTTTAATAAAATTGAAACAGCCAAAGAAGAGCCCATTTCTCCGACGGAAGCTCCGCCGACGCAAAAAGAACCCCAAAAACCTCTTGTGGATAAAGAAAAATTAATTTTACTTTTCAAAGAAATTATCCTTAATGTTAAAAATATTTCACTGGCGATTTTTTCTTTTTCACTTTTCGCAGTCAAGAAAATATTACTCGGGATAAAAACTTTTATCCCGAAAAAAATCAATTCATCCGAGAAAAGAGTTGCTCCGCTCTTGAAAAAAGACAGTCTTTTTGAAAAAATTCGCCCACGATTTTCAAAAATCAAAGAAACTTTTTTCAAACTGGATCAATCGCAAAAAATTTATGCCGCCTTGGCAATTATGCTCCTTTTGATTGTCCCCTATTTTATCGCCAAGATTCAAAACAAAAACATTAGCGAAGAACCAGTTTTTCAAGAAATTGCGCCAGAAAATCCTCTTCCCTTGGAACAGGATAAAAATGTTTCTCGAATCGAAAATTTGCAATCAGTTTTTTCCCAAGCAGATCTTGTGAAAATTATCAACTTAAACGGTAAAATCTTTTTTATAGATAAAAATAAATTGACTAACGCCGAAGATAAGCAAAGCTATTCTTTCCCGACTGATTTTTCTTCACTTAAAATTGCTTTTCCGATGAATGATTTGAATTTGATTTTTCTGATGAATCAAAATAATAGAATTATTTCTTGGAGTCCGCTTTCCAAAAAATTTCAAGAGAATGTCTTGGCAATTCCTGCCGGAGCGGAAATTTCTCTGGCGGAAACTTATCTTACCTATCTGTATCTCTTGGATAAAAACCATCAACAAATTTATCGCTATCCTCGAGCTACGGGCGGATTTGGAGAAAAAACCAATTGGCTAAAAGACGACATTGATCTCAAAGAAATTTCCGACATCGCTATCGGAGAAAATATTTTCCTTGCCCAAAACGGCGAGATTTTGAAATTTTTTCAAGGCAAAAAACAAAATTTTACCCTTGAAAAAACCGCCACGCCAATTTTTGCCGATCAGCTTTATACCCAAAGAGACAGCCAAAATCTTTTCGTTTTAGACAAAAAAAATTCCCGCTTAGTCAAGCTGGATTTGAACGGCAACATTGTTTCCCAATTTTATAACACAGAAATTTCTTCCGCCACGGACTTCGAAATCAACGAAGAATCAAATTTAGCTTTCTTTTCTAACAACAATGAAGTAAAAAGTTTTGAAATGAGGTAGATTTTATTAAGAAACTTCTTCAATATCAATCCCGTTTCCCATGCTATTGTTTTAATCAATTTATTTTTTTCAATAATTTTAAATTCAAATCTCCTGCTGGATATATTCCCTTAATTCTTTGCAGATATTCTTTTGAAGCATAGATTTCATCAGCAACAAATAAATAAACATTATGATTTCTGATTGATTTTGCCTTATCTTCTGAAAGATCAAGTCCTAATGTAATTTCGATCATAACATCTAACTTGCTCATTTGTGCTGTTTTTATAAATTGTTTATATCTTTCTCTTAGTGTTCTTTTTGCACCAATGCCATAACTTTTACCATTTAATTTGAAGAAAAAATCAAATTCTGTGGAGCTGTCATTTTCATCATGTAATTTTCTTATATTTTCCGCTTTTATTCCTAGCCCTATTAGAATATTAAATATTCTATCTTCATAACTTGAGCCTGCATCGGAAATAATTGATTGATTTATGCTTTCTGAAAACATAAGCATAAACATTTGGTTTGGTTCTAATCCATTTTCTTTTAAATGAAAGTATTGTTGAAAAAGAGTGGTGATATATTGTTCAGTAGATTCCGATATAAAACTCGAGTCTTTTTCCTCCAGTTTTGAAAAAAATAATAAAGACAATAATGCACCATTAACTCTGGTATAATATGGCCTGCCTTTTGAAATTGTGTCGTATTCTATGGAAAGTTGATTGATATTTTTTAGCTTAGAAAGCCCAGCAATTTCCGTAAGTTTCGCTTCAGCGAGAAGCAATGGCTTTATTTGAATTAATTTAAGAGCAAAGATAAAAACTTCTAATTCAATGTTATTTTTTATTTGATACAACAAAGCCAATAGTGACGCTTTCTTTTTATCTGAAAATTCATCGCTAATGTTAATCAGTATGGCCAACATTTTTTTATAACTTAATTTCTGATTTGAAAAATAAGTTTCTAAAAAAATATTTATTTCGTTATCAGATAATCTAATTGATCCGTTAAGTTCCTTCAAAAAAAGATACAATTTAAAATTCGCGTCTAGTTTATTTCTTTTAATTTCAACCTTCTTTATTTTCATAAAATTTATAATTTAATGTTGTTATTTTTTAAAGTATCCATTATTTTTTTCGCCAATATTTTAATAACAGGAACAGCGACACTGTTTCCGAATTGTTTGTAGGCCTGATTATCACTAACGGGAATAATGAAATTATCATCATATCCTTGCAATCTTGCAGCCTCGCGCGGAGTTAATTTTCTTGGATTTTTTCCTTTTTGTTCTATTAATATTTCTGATCCGTCTTTATAATATCTTGCAGAGATTGTGCTTGTATATTCAGAATTTTTATTAAACAATGAGTATCCAAAACCATTTCCCTTTTCTTTATGTTCTTTTTTTCTTCTTTGGTGTCCTGCCCAAAGTTTATCAGAAATAGTATATTTTTTATCAACATTCTTTTCTAAAATATCCCCAAGTCTAGTTTTAATTTTTAAAGGCTCCGGAAATTCAAAGTCGATATTCTTATTTTTAAAACCAACAATATAAATTCTAGCTCTGTTTTGTGGCAAACCAAAATCTTTTGCATTTAAAACTTTATAGGAAACTTTGTATCCTAATTTTTCTAAAGTTTGCACAATTACTTTAATTGTATTTCCTTTATCATGACTAACAAGATTTCTCACATTTTCCAGAAAAATTACAGATGGCTTATGATATTCAATTATTTTTGCAATATTAAAAAATAGTGTTCCGCGAGTATCAGCAAAACCTTTTTTAAATCCAGCCATCGAAAAAGGCTGGCAAGGAAATCCCGCCAAAATAATATCAAAACTTGGAATTTCTGCTGGATTAATTTTTGTGATATCGCCATATGGCAATTCTCCGAAATTTGCTTGGTATGTTTTTTTTGCTGGTTCATCCCATTCTGATGAAAAAACACATTCACCACCAACACATTCAAACCCAGTTCGTATTCCACCAATACCCGCAAATAAATCTATAAATTTAAACTCACTAACTTTCTTTACCTTAGGCATATCAAATAATGATTGAATTATAATTTTTTTTCTTACTTTTATATCTACTTGATTCATTTTTTATTTTTAAATTCTTATTTTATATTTTTCCTCATAATCCCATTATACCACACAAAACGGACTGTCCGCTATTCAGCGGACAGTCCATCATTTATCTATTGCATATATTGCTTGAGTTCTAAAAGATTGTTTCCAAATTCCGCAAAATGGTCTTTGAATAGGATGATTCGATTGATTACTTTTTGATTATCCTTATTGAGATACGATTCAGCGATAGTTAGATAATTATTTCCATTAGATGCCTTTTTGACATCAAAGAAATAATTCTTTTTGCCCGCTTTGAGCATTTTGGAGAATACCTTCTCCTTTTCGATTTGTTGCATTGTTTTTTTACCACCTTATTATTAAGTTTAAAATATAAAGTGGTTATACCTTAATAATTAATATGAGATTTTAATTCTGCAGTAATTATAAATCTCATAGTGATATTATATCAGTGGTATGAAAACACTGCAAGTCCCCCTGTGGATAACTTTTTTGAATTTTATATTTTTATTCTCGTCCTTTCCATAATTTCTCGATTGACCAAATTTTTGTCTCGGCCGTATTTCAAACGAGAAAGTTCTTTGAGCGCATTGGCCACTTCTTGATCGCCTTTAGTTGGTGGAAAACCTTGAATGTTAAAAGGCTTAGTCAATACACCATCAATCAAAACTTTAGCAAAACCTTTATGGTTATCCACATTTACCAAATCATTACGCGTGAAAACTGGCTCTACTTGTTTTTCTAAAAATTCTGAATCTTCTGGACCAACGCGATAAATCACCATCGAGCCAACATTACCAAATACCGCTTTAGAAATTTCTTCTTTGAGTTGAGCGATAAATTGATGCGCAATATTTAGGCATAATTTATATTTTCTCGCTTCTGAAAGAATTTGAGAAATTGAATTGGTCGTAACATTTTGGAATTCATCCATATACAAATAGAAATCCACTCGCTGTTCATCCGGCACATCCACGCGAGAAAGGGCTGACATCAAAATTTTTCCCACAATTACCATGCCTAAAAGTCGCGCGTTTATTTCTCCAATTTTTCCTTTCGATAAATTGACCAAGAGAATTTTTTTATTGTCCATTATCTCGCGAAAACTGATAGTGCTTTTTTGTTGAGCGATAATTGGACGCATCATATCATTGGCAATGAAAGTTGTGAGTTTGGAAGTGATGTATGGCACCATATTTGCTAGCGCTGCTTCTCCTCCAGCTTTTTCCGCTTCCTTAGTCCAAAAATCAACCACAATTGGATTTTGACATTTAGAAATTTTCATCGCCCGAAATTCTTCATCCGCCAAAACTTTTGAAATTTCCATCAGTGTTGAGCCTGACTGCGGATCATCCATAATAAGAAGCATGGCGTTTCGCATATATTGTTCGAACATCGGTCCGCCCGTAGCTTTCAAATCATACAGTTGATCAAAAATTCTAATCATTTCATTAATCACAAAAGTTTTTTGTTCCGGATGATTGGGATCAAATTCCAGCATATTCAAACCAAACGGCCTTTCCATATCTGATGGATCAAAAATCACCACATCTTCCGCTCTTTCTTTGGGAATGCAAGTCAAAATATCTTCAATGGCTTCACCATGCGGATCGATAAAACAAAAACCATTGCCTGCTTTGGCGTCCTGTTTGGCCATTTCTTGCAAGATGGTCGTTTTGCCAGTTCCGGTTTGGCCGATAGTATAAAAATGTCTTCTGCGATCACTATCCGTTAGACGAATATCTGTTTTTATTCCGCGATATTCATTGAAGCCAATAAGTATTCCCTTGGTAGGAATTCCCACTGGTGGTGGCGCAGCATTAGCTTTCAACCATTTTATTTTCGGTGTTTCTGTAGTAGAGATCGGCAAATGAAAAATACTGGCAATTTCTTCATTATTGAGAATCATTGCTTCCTCGGAGATAAAATTTCGAAAAATATAATTATAGGCAACATCTTTTTTATTTGTTCTTCTATTAATTTGAAAACAATTCAGATCGCCATTTTCATATTGCGAAAAAGCGTTTTCCATGTGCGCCAGAATATCTTGCGAGCGCTCCTCGTTCATACCGGAAGCGATGAGCCGGATATTAACTTCAAACCCTGTTTTACTAGCTTTATTTTCAATACTTTTTACTAATTCCTGTTCTTCCGGCGTCAGTTGCACCGGTTTTGGTTCATTAGTAATTGGACTGTTTTCTTTTTTTGCTGGTGATAAAGTTTGTGCCATACTTTTTCCAAATCCAGCCCCCGCCTTATACAGCATTGACTGACTAGCCTCTCGATATCTTTTTCCTTGTTGCATTTCATGAGCAATATGTCTGCCCTTAGCCCGCCATTTGATTCCCGCCGGACGGATAATTAGCTGAATAGCTGCTCCTTCATTTTCCGTTTCCAATCGACTTAAAGCATTGGTGATGGCATTTAATGGATCAATTTCCATATTTTCATAAGTGCGAATCGGCAAAGTAAATTTATTTTTCAATTTTATAATGGAAGTTGAAGTTGTGCTTCCTGGGGAAAAAATATTATAATCTTTGGATTTTTCCAACATCGCATTAGGAAAAAAGCTGGTGATCTGTTTCTCAATTGATTCGCGAAATTTTTTTGGCAATGCCACATAAAAAATTATCTCTTCACTATGCGCACTTTTGGCAATTTCAAAACTAATGCAAGGCGAACCAAAAATCAATCGGCGAAAAAAACTATTCCGATCTTTGACAGCCGAAAGCGACATTAACAGCTGTTCCATCGCGCCAATTTCTTCTTTCCACATTTCATGAGTTTTTCGATCTTCATTTTCTTTGGATTGCTTGCTTTTTGAAACTCGCACTATTTCTAAATCCAAATTCATCGATTGATTGATTTGCGAACGAAATCCAAAAAAACTTTGCGCCACCAAAAGCGCCCCGCTCACAATCGACGCTAGCGCGGAAAGATAAATCAGTGAAATTAAAATTGAATTTAAATCCATAGATATTTTTTTGTTTTAATTTTTATTATTCGTAGATTTGCATGCATTCGTTGATTCGAATCGCGATTATATTTCCCTTATCATTCCTTTCGCCACCAAAGCGTTGTGCAATTCTTCGCCGAGCATTCGATCATGAAATTCATCCAGTGTATAATTATCTTCCATATGACGCGCCACATTCACAGCATGCGGGATGCCTTTTACCTGCGCAATTTTTATCAAATTATCAATCTTACTTTCCGCATCAATTCCAGTGTTAGCTGAAGTCGCGTCAGTTGGCACATCGTCAGTCTGAACTTTTTGGCTTTGCACGGGAATTTTGGAAAGAATTTTTGAATAAACGGCTTCTCTTTCCACTGCGCCTTCTTTTTTTTCGGTTTTTTGTTCTGGAGTAGAAATTATTTCTTCTTTTTTATTTTCGCCCAAAACACTTTCCGCTTTTTTCCCACCACCAATAAATTTATCCTTGAGATTCAAATCCCCTTCTTCAATCGGCTCCAGATTGGAAATTATTTCGTCAGTCATATTTTTAATATTATTTATTAGCTTCCAAAGATTCTTTTATAATTCTAGCCACCCATTTTTTGACCGTTTCATCTTTTTTGAATTCAGCTGATTTTCCCAAAATATTTTCAAAATATTTTTTTATTTTTTGAATATTTTCCCCTTTAACATCTTTCATTTTACCTTTTTCATCCATAAAATCAGCTATTTTTTTATCCCTAATTTCTTCCCAATTTTTATATTCGCCCATTGCCACTTCTTTTATCAATTTATCAGCAAAACTACTTGACTGATCATAATAGTTATCCTTTTCATTTATTTTATATTTTTCAAACATTCCTCCTATGGCTTTCTTTTTGTTTTTTTCCAAAGAATTATAGTTTTTTTCTGTTTTATCTATTTCCTCTTTAGCTTTTTCCTCTTTAGCTTTTTCCTCTTTTATGGAAAATTTGAACTTTTCTCCAGTTTCTTTATTGAGAGAATCGAATTGCTCGTCTTCATTATAGTGCTTTGCTAAATCAGCTACTTCCTCTATTCTTTTTTCTTTTGGAAGTTTTCTTCTTTTCAATTTTTCCGTTTGATATTTCAATAAATTATTTCGGGCTTCTTTATATCTATTCAAATATTCTTTAGCTTCCTTAACACTAGTGGCATTTTCACCCAACACTAATTTGGGGAATATATTTTTTATTTTCTCCCAAGCACCAGCTGTTTTTTCTGTGTTTTTATTATAATCTTCCCTCGCTTTTTTCAGTTCATTGGAAAGCTTTATCAGTTCTTTATCTTCCAGATCTTCCATCTCGATAATTTCATTTTCTTCTACTAAATCATGTATTTCCAAAATTTCACCTTCAGGTTCATCTTTTTTTTCTTTTTTATCATCTGCCTCATCTTCTCTTTCTATAAAAGCTTCCATGGCATCACCCTGTCGCTCTTCCGGCGTTTTAACATCAGTATCATATTCTCTTTTTATAAAAGACTCCATAGCATCGCCCTGGTTTGCTTTGGGAATATTTTTCACATCTTCTTTTTTTTCAGTTGCTATCTTTTCAAATCCCTTTGTCATAAAAATACTTTATACGAAATTATTTTTCACCTATCTAAATTATACACCAAAAACCATTTTTTAGGTATGTGGATAAGTTATTTTTTTTATGGTATAATTTTAATATCAAATAATCAACAAAAAAATGAAAAAAACACAAGTATATATTTTCCTAGCGCTAATAATATCTTTCGGATTTTTTTTGCGTATTTATAATATTGAAAATGTTCCACCAGGAATTTATCCTGATGAAGCTGTGAATGGTCTAGACGCCCTAGAAGCAACAGAAGGTAATTGGCAATGGTTTTATCCGGCTAATAATGGCAGGGAAGGATTATTTATGAATTTAATTGCCTTATGTTTTAAGCTTTTTGGCGTAAGTATTTTAACATTAAAACTTCCTGCCATAATTTTTGGGACATTAACGATTTTAGGAACATATTTATTCGCTAAAGAACTCTTTCGAAATGAGCGCATAGGACTAATTAGTTCTTTTTTGGTGGCCACTTCCTTTTGGGCAATTAATTTTTCCCGCATTTCTTTCCGCGCCAATATGCTTCCCGTTATTTTAGTTTTTTCTTTTTATTTTTTAGCCAGAGGTCTTCGGACTAAAAAATGGACCGATTTCGCTTTAGGCGGATTTATTTTCGGTCTCGGACTTCACACTTACATCTCCTTTAGGATTGCTCCGGCAATTTTGATTGTAGCGCTTATAGCTTTGATTATAAATCGGCGTCATTTTTTGCAAGAATACTGGAAAAATATTTTGTTTTTCTTTTTTTTCTTTCTAATATCTTCCGCTCCAATGCTTTATACTTTTTTTATTTCCCATCCAGAATATTTAGAATCTCGATCTGCTAGTATTTCCGTTTTTTCCTTAGAAGCTAATGGCGGACATCCTATTAAGTCATTTTTAAAAAGTTTTTCTTTGAGCCTTTTAAAATATAATTTTTGGGGAGATCAAAATTGGCGCCATAATTTCCCGCCCTATCCCCTTTTGGATCCTATTACAGGAATAGCCTTTATGTTTGGTCTAATTTATGTTATTTGGAAATTTTTCCATTTAGCAACACTTAGATTTTTCAAAAAAATCCACGATGAAAAAATTAAGAATTATCTAATTTTATTAGCTTCTTTCTTTTTTATGCTAGCGCCTGAATTTTTAACCGCCGAAGGTAATCCGCATGCTCTCCGCGCCATTGGAACACTTCCTTTTGTTTTTATTTTTTCCGCCCTAACTTTCAATTATTTATTGGAATATGTGGAAAAATTATTTCCTAATTTTAAAAAAATTATTTATTTTCTTTTTATTTTAATCTTTGCTTTTATAGGAATCTTCAATAGCGTTAAATATCATCTTGTTTGGGCAAAAAAACCACAGACAGCGGAAGCTTTTGAAAAAATAATTATTGATATTGAAAAATACATTCAAACAATATCCCCAGAAAAAGAAATTTTTTTACTAGCTGGAAATATGCAAAGAGTTCCGTTAAAGTTTTTTAATTGGAAAAATCAAAATTTTCACAATCTCCATCCAACAGAAATTGATAATATTTCTCCAAATGATCACGCTGATTTTGTTATAATTTTTATGGATTATTATAAGGATGACATTATAAAAAATATCAATTTACGATTTCCAAGAATGCAACTGGAAGAAAAAAAGGGTAATTTTGGACAAGTTTTTTATATTTTAAAATAACTATTTTAATTGTCATTTTTGCCCACGCTAAATGATAATAAATCTTATGAAAAAATTCATCGAAAAGCATTATAAAAAAATAATTTTTTTAATTTTAACTTTTATAGCTGTTGTTTCTTTGCTTAACTCTGCCCAAGACAGCGCCAACTTTGACGAAAAAGCCCACATTCCAGCCGGCTATTCTTATGTAACTTTTCATGATATGCGCCTCAATCCGGAACATCCACCTCTACTTAAAGATTTTTCTGGGCTAATGCTTTTACCGATGGATTTAAAATTTGACATCACAAAAAAATTCTGGACCACTGATATCAATGGTCAATGGGACGCTGGGGATAATTTACTTTGGCGAGAAGGAAATAATGCTAATCGAATAATCTTTTGGGCGCGTTTTCCTTTTGTCCTCCTATCTTTGATTTTAGGTTGGTTTATTTTCAAATGGACCAGAGAATTGGCCGGTCTTTGGGCTGGACTTTTTGCACTTTTGCTTTATGCTTTTGATCCTAATATTCTCGGCCATAATCATTTCGTCACAACCGATCTTGGCATCGCCGCTTTTATGACTTTTTCTTTTTATTATTTCTTGCGCTTTATAAAAGAACCGACTTGGAAAAATGTTATTATCGGTGGAATATTTTTGGGACTAATGCAACTAGCTAAATTTTCTTCCATTATCGTTTTTCCAATTTTCGGTTTAGTTCTTTTAATTTATCCTCTAACAAAAATAGATCGCCACAAAAATGAAACTAGTTGGAAATTTAGATTTAAAAATTTAGGAGAATATTTAGGCAAAGGAATAATTGCTTTCATCCTTTCTTTCATTATTGTCTGGGCAGTTTATCTTCCAAATATTTACAAAATGCCTGCTCAAAATCTGTCCGATACGATTGAATTTTATTTCCCAATCAATGATCCTTCTCCTTCTGCCGTAGCCGTTAATAAAACCGCTAACATTCTTAACAAAAATTTAGCTACTCGCCCGCTAGCCGAATATCTTCTAGGTATGGCTATGGTCTTTAAGCGCGTAGATGGAGGAAACGGCGCTTATTTTATAGGCCAAGTTTCTAGTTCAGCTTTCTGGGCCTATTTTCCAACAGTTTTTATTCTCAAAGAACCACTTCAAAATTTGTTTTTTATACTTTTGGCTTTGACAATTGCTTTTTCAATTTTGATAAAATCAGTTTATCAGAAATTTTTCCAAAAAATATCTCCCAATCAAAATTTGATTTCTTTTATCCGTCATAATATCGTGAGTCTTTCCCTCTTATCTTTTATCTTTCTTTATGCTTTTGTAAGTATCACCGGCAATCTCAACATCGGCTTTCGCCATCTTTTTCCAATTTTGCCATTTATTTATATCCTTACCGCCAAAACAATTTTCAATTTTCTAAAAAAATTAGAAAAAAATACTCGGCTAATTTGGAAAGTTATTTTGGTGTTTATGTCCCTAGCTTTAGTTTTGGAAACACTCGGCGCGTATCCATATTATATGTCTTATTTCAACCAATTGGCTGGCGGACCAAAAAACGGCTACCGCTATGTAACCGATTCTAATGCTGATTGGGGTCAAGATCTAAAAAGACTAAAGATATTTGTTGACCGCTATAATTGGTGCCCAGAAAATTCTCTCGATTCTTTTTGTGAAATTTATAATCCCCAACTCCCTCCGATGGATAAAATCCGTCTTAACTATTTTGGAGGGGTAGATATTAAATATTATTTCAAAAATCAAGCTATCGACTGGTGGGATTCACGCCGTCCAATTGAAAGTGGCTGGTATGCTATTTCCACCAATTATCTAATGGGTAGTATTTATGACACCACCAAAAAAGACAGCGAGTCATATCGCTGGACGAAAGATTTAAAACCTTTTGCTCAAGTTGGAACAGCAATTTTTCTTTATTATGTAACGCCCCAACAAGCAGAAAAAATAAACTCGCAAATATGATAACCTTCTATTTTAATTATCTTTAGTTTTTATTTCTTCTATATTTTTAGTTGATTGAGAAATTGTACCATCACGAAATTTGTAATAGATTTTATTGTCTATTCGTAAATCAATATACTCCAAATCTTGGCGTTGATTTTTTTCAATTTTATTTTCCAAAACGACTTTCAACATTTCCACTTCTTTTTCCAAGGCAATGCCCTGATTGAAATATATTTCCCAACCTTCTTCGGTTTTAATTCGAATGTCTTTGGAGATAAAACTTTTCGCTTTGAAATTATTTTCTATTTTCAAGCCAATTTCTTCTAACTTAACTTTAATTTCAAGAACATATTCCAAGTAAGGCTGATCCAAAACAAACTCTCCTAAATTTATCCCTTTCGAATTTTCGTCGGTCAAGATGATAAAATTATTAGCGCTATCATTTTGATTCAAATTGATTTCCTCATAAGCCTCCCTATTCTCATCCAGCATAAAACATTTATCACCCCCACAAAAAATCAATTGTGGTTTTCGCTCAAAAATTATAATTTCCAATTTATTCGGAAATTTTCTTTTTGTTTCAACATTTCTTATTATCTTGAAACTTTCCAATAAATCTTTTTTGATTTTTCCCGTTCTGGCCAAAAGTAAATTATTTTTCTTTATAATGCCTAAATATTCTCCATAAATTTTCGAATTGATATTTTCCAATACCGCTTCTCGGCTGATTTTTTCATTGCCAACAATATCGACTGTGGTTATTTCTAAAAATTCGGAAAAAAACAAAGCATAAAAAGAGACTGCGAAAAAAGCAAGCGCGCTGATAAAAAAAAGAAAGCGCGCAAAAGAAAATTTTCGGCGAATTTTATTTTTGTTTAAATTTTGTCTTTTTGGACTAAGCATTTACCCTATGGAGTAATTCACTTTAAGCTTAACAGCTAATTGTAAACTACTATTTTATTTTTATATTTAAAAATTTAAATTCTGTACTCCATAGGGTGAACTCTATGAAGTAATTTCCAGCGCTAAATTTTCCATAACTAACCTAGAATTAGAATTGGTTTCTTTAATTATTTTTAAGCTTTTTTCAATTTCCAAAATGAGCTTCAGCGCTTTTTTTCGATCAAGCTGAAAAAATTCATTGTTACCAAAAATATTTTCCCGTAAAAGGACTACCCAAAAATTAAGCTCCTCAACTAGCGTCGAAGTATCCTTGCTCAATTCTTCGCAAAAATAAAATTTCTCGCTTAAATTTTCTTCTAACATTTTTTTCAAATCTTTTTGGGCTTTGATTCTTTTTTCCATTTCTTCTTTTTCTTTTGTAAAATTTATCGCCAGTCCCGGTCGATTAAGCGCCCAGAATTCCAAGTTTTTTGCCTCGTTTTCATTTTTCAATATTTCTACAATTTCTTTTTTCTTCGCTAAACCAAATTTTTTAATGACGCATCTGGATTTGACGGTCGGAATAATTTTGTCAACATTTTCCGTTATCAATATTATCACAGTTTTTTGGGGCGGTTCTTCCAATGTTTTGAGCAAAGCGTTTTGTGAAGCGTTAGTTAATTTTTCTGCCTCATCTATTATTGCAACTTTGTATTTTCCAAAATAAGCCGACAAACTTAGTGCCTGTTGCAATTCTCTGATTTTTTCTATTTTTATATCTTTCTTTTTTATTTTTCCGTCTTTTTCCCCCGTTTCTGGAGAAATTATAATTATATCTGGATTGATTTTTTTATCCAGCTCGCCCGTAACTTTTTTAGCAAATTCTAAAGCTAAACTAAATTTTCCCAGATGCGCCGGCCCACAAAAAAGATAAGCTTGAGAAATTTTATCCTTCTCAATACTTCTGTCTAAATAATTTATTATTTTTTGGTGACCGATTATTCGCATTCGCAAATTTACAATTTTCAATTTTCAATCAATTTACAATTTTCAATTTTTTAATTTGAAAATTATATAATTGAAAATTCATTGAAAATTGATCATTGATTATTGAAAATTATTTATAACCCTACTAATAAATTCTCTCATCTCTCTAATAAATTTTTCTTTCGAAAATTTTTCTACACTTTGCTTAATATATTCCCTATCGTATTTTTCTTCTTTTTCGATAAATCTTCTTACTCCGTCAGCGATTATTTCCGCCGTAGAGGTCGTAAAAAATTCTCCTGTCTTGCCTTCTTCTACTATCTCTACTATTCCCCCATCTTTTATCGCAATTACCGGCACGCCGTACATCATTGCTTCGGAAGGAGCGATGCCGAAATCATCCACACCCGGAAAAATAAAAGCTCGGGCGTTTTTATATATTTCTGGCAACTTTTCATCTTTTTGATAACCTAAAAATTTTATATTACTCTTCGCGATTTTTTTAAGCCTTTTTTCTTCCTTGCCAGTGCCCACAATAATAAGTGGCAATTCCAATTTATTAAACGCTTCAATCGCCTTATCTATTTTCTTGTACGCGCTAAGCCTTGAAACTATCAGAAAGTATTTAGTATTTTTTTTGTTATTTGAAAATTGATCATTGGAAATTGATTGGAAATTGGAAATTGGAAATTGGAAATTGTTATCTACTGGTGGGTATATTACCTCGCTTTCTTTCCGATAATATTTTTTTATTCTACTTTGCGTATATTTAGAATTAGCAATCAAATAATCCGGCCGATCACAAGCTAACTTATCCCACAATCGAAAATAACTTAAGATTGGACGAATTAAAAATCCCCACTTTTCTTTTCTTTCATCGCGCAAATATTTTTCATTATAATCCCAAACAAAACGCATCGGCGAATGAATGTACGCAATATGAATCGTATCAAGTCTTGTGACTATTCCTTTTGACCAAGCGCCGGAAGAAGAAATTACCAAATCAAATTCGCGCAAATCAAAAGATTCCGGTGCAGTCGGCAAAAAAAACAAAAAATATTTGATCCTCCGGCGAAAAAATTTTGGCAGTTTTTGAAGGAATGAAGTCCTGATTTCTCGATTCTCGAATTTGCCTCTCATCTTTTCTTTGTCATAAAGCAAAGTATAAATCGGCGCAGTCGGAAACATTTCCGCCAACACTTCCAAAACCTTTTCCGCTCCGCCATATTGATTCAAAAAATCATGCACGAGAGCAACTTTTATTTGATTATTTTCCATAATATTCGTATATTCGCCTGCCAGTAGGCAGGTACTTAATTCGTAATTAGTAAAGTAGCAATTTCCTCCGCGCATTTTTTCCAACTGAATCTTTTCACATTTTCATTTCCTTTCTTTATTATATCATTTCTAAAGCTTTCGTCGCTAATTATTTTATAAGTAGAATCGGCAATGCTCATCGGTTCAGATGGTGTTACATAGGCCACGCTGTCTCCGCCAACTTCCGGAAAGGAAGAAGTGTTGGAAGTGACTACAGGAACACTCACGCTTTGCGCTTCTAAAATTGGCAGTCCGAAACCCTCATAGAAAGTGGGGAATAAAAATACATCAGCGTTTTTTATCAATCCAAATTTATCCTCATCACTCACGAACCCAGGCATAATTATTTCCTCTTTATACTTACTGCCCGCTATTTTATATTTTATACTTTCATAACCATACCCAGGCAAACCGGCCAACACCAAGCTATGCGGAATATTATATTTTTCCTTCAAAATTTCAAAAGCGCTAATTATCCCTGCGATATTTTTTCTTTTTTCCAATCTGCCAATAAATAATAAGTATGGTAGGGTGTCATTGCGAGGGAGCTTAGCGACCGTGGCAATCTCTTTTTTATTAAGTTTATATGAATTATTCAGAGATTGCTTCGCGGAGTTTATCCCGCTCACAGCGGGGCTCGCAATGACAGTAGATACTCCTTCATATATAACCTCTATTTTGTTTTCCGGAATTTTATATAATTCTATCAAATCTTTTTTGGTATTTTTGGAAACTGCAATTATTTTTTTAGCCCATCGGCAGGATAATTTTATCGAGTAGCGCATATAAATTCTTTCCCAAAAAGAATAAGCCTCTGGCATAATTTCAAATTCCAATCCATGCACCACCACAAAAGTTTTCTTAGGCCCGCCTGCATCGCTATGCGTATTATAATCAGTTTTAATGCCTAATTTTTTTAATATTTTTTGAATAAATAATGCCAAAGAAAAAAGCGAAACATTGTGGGCAGGATGAATAAACGGCGCAACATGCGCTGGAATAAAAAGAACATCAACAGGATGAAGAAACATTTCCAGAGAAAGTCCAAATTGCGTCCAAAATCTCGGCCATTTCAAAACTTTTATTTTCCAGTTCGCTGGCAATCCGGCCTTATCGGCGGACAAGTTAAAATCTATTTTTTGATTTTTTCTTAAATACAAAACAACCTGCACCGTAGAGACGAGGCACTGCCTCGTCTCTACGAGGTGTTTTATAACTTGATAAGAATATTCCTCAATTCCCGTTCTTTGTTTGAAAAAAGCTCGAGAACCATCAATACCAATTTGCATGAAATTTTCAATTTACAATTTTCAATTTACAATCAATTTACAATTTTCAATTTGAAAATTATATAATTGAAAATTCATTGAAAATTGATCATTGATTATTGAAAATTATTTAGAAAGCATTATCGTCCTCTTATACAATTCTAAATTTTCCAGTGCGATGCCGATGCCTTTGATCACACAAAACAAAGGGTCATCGGCCGTATAACTTGGCACTCCAATAGTTTTAGTAATTAGTTGATCAAGATTTTTTATCAACGCTCCTCCGCCGGAAAGCACCATACCTTTATCCATAATATCCGCTGACAATTCCGGTGGGGTTTCTTGTAAAACTTTTTTGATGGCATTGATCACTTCACGCAGTTCATCCTGAATAGCTTCCGTCACTTCGTTGGAAGAAATTTTTATCGATTTTGGTAGTCCCCCCGTCAAATCTCTTCCTCGCACATCCGCATATTCCTCTTTCACTTGAGGCATCGCTGAACCAATTTTTATTTTTATTTCTTCCGCTGTCCGATCCCCGATCGCCAAACTATGTTTTCTTTTTATATAATCCGCAATAGCCTGATCAAACTTATTTCCT
>MFSE01000022.1 GCA_001784805.1 Candidatus Moranbacteria bacterium RIFOXYA12_FULL_35_19 | reverse complement strand
ATGCTCTTTACGCCCAATAAATCCGGATAACGCTTGAGGTCTCTGTATTACCGCTGCTGCTGGCACAGAGTTAGCAACCTCTTATTCCTAAAGTACCGTCAAATCGTGCCTCACTATTATTTTGTGTCAGTCATTCCCGAAAAAGAGGAATTCCGCCTTAAAATTTTTAATTTTTAAATAATTTTTAATGTCTTAATGTTTAAAAATTCAAAAATTAAGATTTATTTACAAAATTATAAAATTAAAAATTTAAAAATTGTTACACCAAATAACAGTGAGACACAATTTCTTCCTTTAGAAAAGCGGTTTACGACCCAAGGGCCTTCATCCCGCACGCGACGTCGCTCCATCAGGCTTTCGCCCATTGTGGAATATTCTCGACTGCAGCCACCCGTAGGTGTTTGGACAGTGTCTCAGTTCCAATGTTGGGGATCACGCTCTCACGCCCCCTACCCGTCATAGCCTTGGTGAGCCATTACCTCACCAACTAGCTGATAGGACACAGGCCGCTCCCTAAGCGTCCCGACTTGCGTCGGGACATTACTCCGTAGAGATTATCGTGTATTATCCTGGATTTCTCCAAGTTATTCACGACTTAGGGGTACGTTCCTATGTATTACTAACCCGTTTGCCGTGGGTCTAAACCCACTCGACTTGCATGCCTTATCCACGTCGCCAGCGTTCATCCTGAGCCAGGATCAAACTCTCAAAAAATGAGCTTGCGAATTTTTTGAGTCCGCCGATGAGGCGGGCTCTTAAAATATCACGCACTCTTTATTTGAAAAGAAAAATAAATTTTTCTAATTTAAATAGACTCTTAACTTATCCGCCTCATCGGCGGACAAGGGACTAATCGCAAAAAATTGTGATTTTGTCCAAATCTAATGATTTGGCTACGAAATCACATCCTGAGCGAAAAATATTAAAAATTTTTCGCGAAGGATCTCACGCCAATTAGATTTGAACGGTTTTGTTTTTCTAAATCAAAAGGTAGAGATTTAGAAAAACTATTCGATTGTCAAAGTTCTTGTTTTTATGCTTGCCCGCCGATGTAGCCTCTCCGGCTACTCGCCGATGAGGCGAGAGGCGGGAACAAAAAACACATCTTCACGCGCAATTCAATCACGCACAAAGATGTATCTTTGGTCACCCGAATTTTAAAGTAATTTTGAGTTAAATTATTGTGCCTTTTTAGCTTTAATAATTATTGCGTGTTATTCGCATGTGCCCATTCGTAGTGGGCCATTCGCATACAGCAACTCGTATTCCCTATATTAAACAAATTTACAAATCCTGTCAATAGCTGATTTATAAGCCCAAGCAATGGCTTATTTTAAGTGATTTTTAATATATTTAAACTCTTCTTTTATTTCTTCAGTTGTTTCGCATACACTTTCAATAATAATTGGTAAATTTTTATCCGGAATAACATCTATTATTTCTTTTTGTTTTGTTTTAAACAGGGGCTCATGCAATGTTTCAAACCCGCTCAAATGAATTTCTGCAAGTCTATCAGAAAAATTTATTATAAAATCTTTCGCCAACCTCATTGTTCGATCGTTAGTAAAGACATGATTAACATCTAAAACAAATTTTGCATTCGGAATAATTTCAAAAGCTTTTTTCATATCTGCAAGCGTTTTGTGTGACTTTTTTCGGTTATCCATGTTTTCGAAACCAATTGGAATTTTTGAATTTTTGAAAACATCCCAGTCAGTTATTTCGTCTGGATGAAAAACAATGAGATTAAAATTAAATTTATTTTGAACTTTTTCAATTAATGAAAAGGTTTCTTTTGTTCCGCGCATAATCATTTTGGGAGCATGGAGTGAAACATAATTAAACCCAGAAAAATAATCACAAGGAAACTCATCAAGTAATTTTTCAATACTATCATCAAACCTGCACATAACCTCAATAGCATTAGCTCCTGTGTTTCGAATAATATCAAAAATCTCTCTTGAAACATTCTTTTGAGTTTTATATAGACAACCTGAAGAAAATCCTAGAAGCATATTTAAATTTCTAAAGCATTATTTTTACATATTTTCGCATATTCATAAAAACTTTTTCTAGGTTTTCGCTCCAGCGTTTTAAAATCAATTTCAATAAGTCCAAAGCGTGGCCAAAAACCCCTAACATCTGGGAACTCAAAATTATCCATAAGCGACCAATGAAAATATCCTCGAACATCAACTCCTTCCGAAATAGCTTGATGAATAAATTGCAAATGATCTTTGATAAATTTTCCCCTCTTTTCATCTGTCGCATCAGCTATTCCATTTTCAGTAATATACACTGGTAAATTATATTTTTTCAATCTTATCAGAGTATCATATATTCCTTTAGGATAAATTTCCCAACCTAAATCGCTAATATTTTCTTTCAAAAAAGTTTTTTTCTTCAAAGAAACCACATGTCGTAAATAATAATTACATCCAATAAAATCAAAATGTCCTTCATTTTTTCGAACAAAATATTTACTAAGATATTCCCCAAAAAAAATAACTAACTTTCCGATTGGCCAAAAAATATCTGATTCATACGGGACAAAACTATGTGCGAAACCAACTTGTGTTTTTCCATCTATTTCATGAATTGCCAAATATACTTTTTTATAAGCTTTCAGAAGATTAAAATAAGCTTTCAAGAAATTAATTAGACCTTTTTTCCCTGGGGGTTGAGATCCCAAAAAATGTCCGAATCCCAAACCAACATTCGGTTCATTCACTACAATCCAAAATTTAACATCGCTTTTAAGTGATTCGACTATTTTCTTAGAAAATCTTTCAAAGTAAGCGACTGACTTTTTATTTGTCCAGCCTCCAAATTTTTGAAACCAAATTGGTTCAGTCCAGTGCCAAAGAGTTATGAATGGTTCAATTCCTCTTTTTCGTAGAGCTAAAATTACTTGTCTATAATGCTCTATTTCTTTTTCATCAAATTTTCCTTCTTCTGGCTCAATTCTACTCCATTCAATTGAAAAACGATGGGCATTATTTTTCATTTCTTTAGCTAAATCAAAATCTTCTTCAAATTTATTATAATGATCACAAGCACGATCTGAAATATAATTTTCCGGATCAAATATTTCGGGAAATTTTTTTTGTTGCCAATCTTGCCATTTATCTTTTGCTTCGCTCGCTAAACACTTGGCGTTTTCTTTTTCCCAAACAGTCCAATTGTTTTTGCAATTTCCTTCGACTTGATGAGAACTCGTCGCTGTTCCCCACAAAAACCCTGCAGGAAATTTGAGAATTTGTTTTTCTTTTTTTTCTTCCATATATGGTTGAATGGTTGAAAATTTAATTTATACGCTTACGGTAGTTGCGGAATATTTACTCCACTTGGGATATTAACTCCTCCAGGCATCCCAGTTCCTTTTTGATCACCCATTCCACTCGGAATATTTTTCATTATTCCCTTCATCATCTCACACTGATCTTGAAATTCAACATCTGTTGGCACAGAAAAATCAGCATTTGAAACTTCTTCACATTTTACATCCATTGCCCCATCAAAATTATTTTGTGCGCTAAACTCAGGCATATCTTCATTTTCCGTATTGTCTTCCGGCGCGTTTTTTCCCATCTCTTCCATACAAGATTTCGTCATTTTCATTCCTTGTTTTTGGCCCTCTTGCCAATTATACATAGCTTCTTTATTATAAACCATCCTTTGTTTTCTTCCTGCTATTGTCATCTCGGTTGCATATTTTTCCCCATCAACATATGTCACGACTTCTGACTGGCCATTTTGATCTTGGATGCGATAGGTGCATCGCATAGTTTTCCCCAGTCCCATCGCGTCCTTTATCGAACTAATCACTCCACCTTGCGTTTTTCCTTGTGTTTGTTTTTGCGCTTGTTCTTGATTTTGACTTTGATTATCTGTCACTTTATTCCCACATCCTGCCAAAAGCAGAATCCCCACCGCCACCGCAACAATTTTTATTGTTTTCATAGTTTTTTATCCCTACATTCTCCCTCTCGCCCGTACTCGGGAGAGATGTCGTGTATTCACGACAGAGAGGGCTCATTAGAAATTAATTAATTAGTTTACACTTTTTTCATCTTCAAAATATCCACGCCCATTTTTTTCAATTCCGGATAAATTTTGTTAAGCGGTAGTCCGATCACTGAATAAAAATCTCCTTCAATGCTTTCGATTATAACTGCTCCTAACTCCATCATACCATAAGCTCCGCCTCTTGATAATGGTTCTTTTGTGGCCACATAGTCTGCAATTTCTTCTTCACTTAGATCCCTAAATTTTACCAAGGCTTTCCCAAAATCATTTATAGTAATTTTGTTTTTAGTATCAATAATCGCAAAGCCACTGATAATTTCGTGCGTTTTTCCAGAAAAATTTCGAAGAGTTTGCTTGGCGTCTTCTTCATCTTTTGGCTTGCCGATAAATTTTTCTTCAAAGATTGTGAAAGTGTCTCCGCTAATTATAATTGCATCTTCATAATGTTTGGCGACATCCTCCCCTTTTTTCCGCGCCAAAAATTTCACCAGCTCATACGGATCACTCATTACCGCCATATCTTCCTCATACTCACTTTCACACACCTCAAATTCCAACCCCATTTGTTCCAAAAGAGCTTTCCTTCTCGACGACTCCGAAGCCAAAACTATTTTTCGTTGTTGAATCATAATTTTTTATATTATTACATTCAGGTCGTCTTTAGCAAAAATAATATTAGGAGAAATTTTTTTAATTTTTTTCTCTATTTTTAATTTGCTAGCCCTAGCATAATCAGCATTAAGATGCGTCAAAAAAAATCTTCCTGCCCTAGATTGTTTTGCTAAAATAGCCACTTCTTCTGGATTTACATGTCCCCATTTACCAGCTGACTTTCCTGAAAGCATCGAGCATTCATGGATGACTAAATCCGCTTTTTCAGCTAATTTTTTTGAATTTTGACAAATTCCAGTATCACATAAATATGCAATTGCTTTATTTTCAATATTTAATCTATATCCAAATGTCAAATCAATATGAAATAATTTTTTACACTCAAACTGAACTGGATTATCATACTTTCCTTGCGCTATTTCTTTTATCTTAACTTCATATTTAAATTTATTAAGAGGCACTCCATAGGGATGGTTGATAATCATTTTTAACTTTTTTTTCATTCCCTTGGGACAAATTATAGTCATTCCGCTATTAAATTTAAATTTCGGTAAAATATGAAATCCAATAATATGATCTAGATGAAGATGACTTAGAAATAAAATTATTGGCTTATCTTTTTTTATATAGCGATCCAGTTTATAAATCCCATCTCCCGCGTCAAAAACAATATAATTCTTTTCAGTTTCTAATAATGTACAGATGGTATTGTTTCCGTTACTAGAAAACCAACCGTTCGTTCCTAAAAAAGTTAGTTTCATAATGCTTATTTCTTAACTATTTTCTCCATCCCCTCCGGCATATATTTTTTCAAAACTTCTGGAATAAGAACTGAACCATCTTCTTGCTGATAATTTTCGATAATTGAAATGAAAGTTCGCGGCGAGGCTAGGGCGGTGTTGTTTAGCATATAGATATATTTTTTGTCTCCATTTTTGTCGACATATTTTACATTCAACCTTCTTGATTGCCAATCCAAAAAATTAGAAGCACTCCCAGTTTCGCCATAAGAATTTCGACTTGGAATCCAAGCTTCGATATCAAACATTTTATATTTCCCCGCACTCATATCCCCCGTACAAATTTTTAGTTGTCGATATGGCAAGCCTAATTCTTCATGCATTTCTTTGGAAATTCCCACCATCTCTTGTTGCAGAGCATTAGATTCTTCAATATTAGCTTTTGACAAAATAACTTGCTCCACTTTCATAAATTCATGCACACGATACAATCCTTTTGTGTCTTTGCCATAACTACCAATCTCACTACGATAACATTGTGAATATCCGCAAAGTTTCATTGGTAAATCTTCTTCCTTCAAAATTTCTCCAGAATAATAGGCTAAAAGAGATGGCTCGGCTGTGCCTACGAGAAATTTTTTATCCCGACTTATTTTTCCGTCTGCTTCTTTGTCCGAAGAAGCTACTTGATAGATTTCATCAATTTCCGGATTATATTCTTTACCCTTGAAATATCCACTGCCAAATAATGGGAATTCTTTGACTAAGGTTGGAACAATCATCGGAGAATATCCTTTTGCTATCATTTTTTGCAAAGCATACATCATAAATCCCATCATCAAACTCACGCCTTCATTTTTGACATAATACCCGCGATAACCAGAAATTTTTGTGCCTCTTTCTAAGTCTAAGATATCCAAATCTTTTCCAAGTTGAATATGATCCTTTATCTCAAAATCGAATTTTGGAATTTCTCCCCAAGTATAAATTTCCACATTTTCTTTTTCACTTTTTCCAACTGGCACATCTTCCGCTGGAATCACTGGCACCTTTACCATCAAATCATCGAAGTGTTTTTTTATCCCCGAATATTCTGGCTCTGCAATTACCATTTTTTCCTTGACCGCCTTTCCTTGTTCGATCAAAGTTTTTCTTTCATCTCCTTGTGATTTTTGAATCAAATCATTGAGCACATTTTTTTCCGCATTCAATTCTTCAATATATTGCAAAGCTCTCAATCTTTTTCCGTCCGTTTCCAAAAGCCCATCCAAATCCAAATCGATATTCTTATTCTTAATCGCTTCTTTTATTTTGTCTGCGTTTTCTCGAATGAATTTTATATCTAACATATATTTAAGATTATCCAATAATTAGCTCCTCTTCTAATATATCACAGGTTTTTAAATAAAAAAAGTCCGAGTCTCTTCCAATACAGAATGTCCCCCCAAATGAGTTTCGGTTTCTAACGCAAGATGACCCCCGAAATGAGGGTCACTCGCCTAGATGCTAGCCGAT